>CADBPB010000225.1 GCA_902796525.1 uncultured Erysipelotrichaceae bacterium
ATAGAGCGATGTGCCTATAGCTCAACTGGATAGAGTGTTTGGCTACGAACCAAAAGGTTGCGAGTTCAAGTCTTGCTAGGCACGCCAGAAAGTATGAACTATCCCTTCCGTCGGATAGTTTTTTTATGCATGAATATCGAGGAACAGAGACGTGTTACAATGATAAAGAAAAGCGGGATACAGAATGAACAGAACCATTTTTGAATATGTGACATTGAAGGATCGACCTGATCTCAAAGAAAAAGCCGCCGGCTGGTTTCATGAAAAATGGGGCGTTCCAGAAAAATCTTATCTTGAATGCATGGATGCCTATCTGAATGATGAAACGCCGAATGGCTGGTATCTTTGTCTGGACGAAGGGCAAATCGTGGGAGGCCTGGGAGTCATCGATAATGATTTCCATGACCGGAAAGATCTGGCTCCCAACATCTGTGCGGTATATGTCGAAGAGAGATACCGCAGACAGGGCATTGCCGGACAGCTGCTGGATCTGGCTGTCGAAGACATGCGCACAAAAAACGTCAGTCCCCTATATCTTCTGACCGATCATACAGGTTTCTATGAAAGGTATGGATGGGAATTCTGCTGCATGGCGCAAGGCGACGGCGAAGATAAACCGTCAAGGATTTACATACACCGATGAATCAGCAACGGCAGATATTGCCTGCCCTGTAATCTATCGCATTGGACAGGAGCGATGACTTTCCAAAGGACACCTGATAAACCGTTGTCTCAACCATAAGGTCCGGACATTCAGGAATGGTCTCGTAGAGTAAATGAATGTCTAAAAACAGATCGAAATAAAAGCACGGTTCACCGTGCTTTTCTGTTTTTTATCTCAACGGAAGTTATGCCTTCTTTTTGTTCAGTTTCTTCCTGATCGCTCCAAGGACATCAGTCTTTTCCGTCGTCCCATCCTTGATTCCGGCAATGAAATTCCAATGCAGCTTGATCGCAAGCAATCCAAGGATCAGCGACATGGCTGCGACTTCATAGTCTTTCAAAATAAACATGATGACTGCAAATACCAGTGGCGGAACCGGGCCGGCGAGATTCAGGTACTGTGTCAGAAGCACGACGATCGCTCCAGCAAGATCCGACACCAATCCCCAAAGGAAGCTGTATATCACGATCATGATGCAGGTCGTAGCGACCCCTTTACCTCCCTTGAATTTACGCCAGAACGGGAAACAATGGCCGATCGTTGCGCCGAATCCCGCATAGAACATGATATTCTTATCCGCTTCCGGAAACAGATAACGCGCCAGAAACATAGCGATCAGGCACTTTGAAACATCGCCGATCAAGGTAAGGATACCGGGAACGAATCCCAGATTGATCATGATGTTAGCCATGCCCGGATTCCCTTCAGCTATTTCCGAGGCACCGGATCCGGTATATTTCTTGGCAACGATTTCAGCAGTCAGAAAGCAGCCAAGAAAATATCCGATAAGGCAGCTGATCAGTTTTTCTTTCATAATATCCCCTCCTCCCCAAAACCAGTCAAAATGATATGAACCAGATCGATTTGCTATCTGTTTCTATTTTACAACATCCCAGAGCATTTCGCTGATGGTCGGATGCGGATGCACGACTTCGGCGAACTGTTTCAAGGTCATCTTTTTCTGTACGGCGATCGCCAGTTCTCCGATCAGTTCCGTCGCATGCATGCAGACAAGCTGTCCGCCAATGATCGTCTCGTTTTCATCGACGATCACTTTTGCGAATCCGCTTTCACTGTTTTCAATCAGGCTCTTTCCGTTGGCGCCGGTCAGATATTTCCTTGTCGCATAGCTGATACCGGCATCCTTGGCCTGCTGCTCGGAAATCCCGACCGCAGCGATTTCCGGTTCGGTATAGATTCCGCTCGGAATGACGCTAAGATCATGCGACGGCTCTCTTCCCAGAATGTGATCTATTACATTCTCGCCCTGCGCTTCCGCAACGTGCGCCAGCTGAATGTTGCCGGAACGGGCATCGCCGATCACATAGATATTCGGGATGTTCGTCCTGCCGTTTTCATCCGCCACAATACCGCGGCTGATCTCCAGTCCCGCATCTTCCAGCAGTGACACATTCGCCCTGCGTCCCGTAGCGATCAGGACTTCTTTGGCAGAAACGGTCTGTTCCTGGCCTTTCTTGTCGGTATAGGCAACCTGTTTCATGTCGCCGTCAGATGATATCTTTCTGACTTGTGCGGAGCAGATGACATCGATCTCTTTTTTCTTAAAGAACATGGCCAGACGCTGCCCCAGTTCCTTGTCCATATTCGGAAGCAGGTGGTCGAACATCTCAATGACCGTGATCCTGCATCCCAGATCGCTTAATGCATCCGCGATCTCGACACCGATGACGCCTCCGCCGATGATGATAAGACTCTCCGGCAGCGGATGATCCCCTTCCAGGATCTCATCTGATGTGATACAGGATTCGATTCCTTCGATCGGAGGTTTCGCGACAACGGATCCGGTCGCCAGAATGATATGATCCGCTTCGTATTCGTTTCCTTCGCAGGAGATATGATGCGCATCGGCCAGCTTCGCTTCGCCGTAAACGATCTCCGCTTTGTTTTTCTGAAGCGATTTCTGTATGCCTTCTCTTAGCGTATCGGTCACTTCATTCTTGCGTCTCAGGATCTCTTCATAAGAAAAAGCGGCAGAATCGCAATGGATCCCATAGATTCCTGCCTCCCTGATCCGCTTGTACAGACCGGCGGAAGCGATCAAGGACTTCATCGGAATGCATCCGCGATTGAGACAGGTCCCGCCCAGTTTATTCTTTTCAAACAGCACGGTCTTTAAACCGGCAGCAGAAGCTTTATTGGCGGCGGTATAGCCTCCCGGCCCTCCGCCGATGATCGCTACATCATATTTCATCATTCGACCTCCGATAATAAAGAGATGATATCCTTCTGTATCTGATCTTCCCAAACAAGATCAGTAATCCTGTTTCCCGGCATCCTTTGCAGCAAGGCTTCGATGCTTTCCGTATCCAGACTGTCTGTATAGATTTCCGGATGGATGACCACATCGTTCTGCAGATCGTAATGCAGCTGAACGGTCCCCCACGGAAAACGCGCTTCTTTTTTATAGGCGTGCTCCTGGCGTATGCCATAGCGCCAGACATCGTCGGCAAATTTCTTTTCCAGCGAAGCGATTTCCCTGGGATCCGGTTCGGATTCTTTCATTTCCTTCACCGGCAGACCATAGACGCTGCCAAACGCCTCGATCAGGGAATCTTTCACTTCTTCCACGGTCAGGTCTTTTCTGATCTCCCGAAGATTGATCACCCGCGACCGGACCGAATCGACTCCCTTATCCTGCAGTTTCAGCATGGATACGTGCAGGTAACGGGAAAGATCGTTTTCGTTCACATCCAGCATCAGCGTTCCATGATGCATGCAGCGATTCCCGCGCTTGCAGTAGGCGTGACCGGAAAACTTCCGTCCTTCGATCAATAGATCGTTGCGTCCGTTCCGTTCCGCGGAAAAGCCCAGACATTTCATCGCCTGCAGGATCACTTCCGTCTGCTTCACGACATCATAGTTCCGTTTATGAGCCAGGAAAGTAAAATTCAGATTCCCACCATCATGGTACACGGCTCCCCCGCCGGAGAGCCTGCGAGCCAGATGACCGGAATCTTTCTCCAGTGTTTCGATATCGCATTCGTTAAAGGCGTTCTGGTTCTTGCCGATCACGACCGTCCGCTCGTTCTGCCATAAATATAAGATGACATCATGATCCGTGACGTGATCAAGCAAAAATTCTTCCAGAGCCTGGTTATGAAACGGGGCTCTGGAAGAAGAAACGATCACAAATGCTTCATTCAGCATTCTTTCTGATAACGCAGGATCGGATTGCGGGCAGCTTCCGTTTCGTTCGGCCTGCCGATCGGCTGATCATGCGGAGCAGCGTGCAGATATTCCGGATCTTCATGAGCGAGCTGATAGAGCTTCGTATAGACGGCGATCGCCTCGTCGATGACCTCTTTGCTTTCGGTTTCGGTCGGCTCGAACATCAGCGCTTCATGAACGATCAGCGGGAAATACATTGTCGGAGGATGGACCCCGTAATCCAGGGAAGCTTTGGCGATATCCATCGCGGAAACGCCCGTCTCCTTTTTCAGTCCCTCCAGACACAGGACGAACTCATGCATGCAGGTCTTGTCGTAAGCGACATCGTAGCACTTTTTGAGCGCGTTCATCATATAGTTGGCATTCAGTACGGCTTTGCCGCTGGATGCGATGATGCCTTCCTTTCCTAATGTCAGGATATAAGTCAGAGCTTTCACGATAACCAGGAAGTTTCCGTAATAGCTTCTGACCCTACCTAAAGAATGTTCGGCATTGTGGAATACGAATCTGTCATCTTCTTTCCGGACGGTTTCCATCGGAAGATAGTCTTTCAGGAAGTCTTTGCATCCGACGGGACCGCTGCCGGGACCGCCGCCGCCATGAGGCGTACCGAACGTCTTATGCAGGTTCAGATGGATACAGTCGAAGCCCATATCGCCCGGCCGGACTCTGCCCATGATCGCATTCAGGTTTGCCCCGTCATAGTAGCACAGGCCTCCCGCTTCATGAATGATCTTCGTAATTTTCAGGATATTCGGATCGAATAGGCCCAAAGTATTCGGATTCGTCAGCATCAGTCCTGCCGTATCCTTGCCGACGACTTTTCTTAATTCATCAAGGTCGACGCCGCCATCGGCATTTGAAGGCACGTTGATGACCTTGAAGCCGGCCATGACCGCGCTCGCCGGGTTGGTACCATGCGCAGAATCCGGAACGATAATGTTGACTCTTTCCTCATCGTGACGCGCCTGATGGTATCTTCTGATCAGCAGCAGTCCCGTGTATTCGCCATGGGCGCCTGCCGCCGGCTGCAGACTCATTTCATCCATGCCGGTAATCTCGCACAAGAGTTCCTGGGTGCGATACAGCACTTCCATGGAACCCTGGATGCTTTCTTCTCCCTGCAGCGGATGGACGTCGGTGAAATCACGCAAGGATGCCATTTCTTCATCGATGCGCGGATTGTATTTCATCGTGCAGGAACCCAGCGGATAGAATCCGTCATTGACGCCGAACGTCTGCTTGCACAGTTCGGTATAGTGTCTGCTCAGATCGACTTCGCTCAATTCAGGCAAAGCCGGTTTTTCTTTACGGAGATATTTCTCTTCCAGTCCATAGCTCTTGACATCGCAATCAGGAATGAGATCCAGTTTCTTGTCTGCTGAGCTCAATTCAAATAACAGTTTCATCAGATCACCTCCCGGATCGCATCGATCAGTCTGTCGATGTCTTCTTTCTCGTTCAGTTCCGTCGCGCACCAAAGGATCTTATCCCCCATAACCAGACCGATCAGGATCCCCTTCTCTTTGAGTTTCTGCTCCAGCAGGACAGGATCGATCGGAGATTCCGTCAGGAATTCATGGAAGAAAGGTTCTTCATTGGCCGGCTTGAAGCCGATGGATGCCAGAGAATCCTTGAGATAGTGCGCATGATCGTAACAGTTCTTTGCGACTTTCTGCAGGCCTTCCGGTCCCAATGCCGCCAGATAGACCGATGCGGTCATCGCACATAACGCTTCATTGGAACAGATGTTGCTGGAAGCTTTTTCGCGGCGGATATGCTGCTCGCGCGCTTGCAGCGTCAGGACGAAGCATCTTCTCCCGTCGTGATCCGTAGTCTGTCCGACGATACGCCCAGGCAGTTTTCTGGTCAGTTCCTTGGTGGCCGCCATGAAGCCCAGGTAAGGTCCGCCGCAGGAAAGAGGCATGCCCAGAGGCTGTCCCTCGCCTACCGCGATATCGACGCCCAGTTCACCCGGAGATTTCAAGAGACCTAAAGAGATCGGATTGACGCTTTCGATCACTCTGACTTTTTTCTCATGAGCGATGCTTACGATCTCTTCCACATCTTCGATGACTCCGTAATAGTTCGGACTCTGTACCAGAACGCACGCGGTATTCTCACTGATGAGATCCTGCAGCTTTGCGGCATCCGTTTTATAAAGATCATCCGTTACGGTGATCGTGACGTTGCGGGATTCGCCATACGTCTTGATGACTTCCAGAACACGCGGATCGATCGCGCCGGAAACCAGTGCCTCCGTCTTGTTCTTTTCGATAGTCATAAAGATTGCTTCCGCAGCAGCGACCGCACCATCATAGACCGAAGCGTTCGATACATCCAGCCCCGTCAGTTCGCAGATCTGCGTCTGATATTCGAAAATGGATTGCAGTACGCCCTGGGAGATCTCTGCCTGGTATGGCGTATAGGCCGTCAGGAATTCTTCCTTGGAAACGATGCCTTTTACGATGGCAGGAATGTAGTGGCGGTAAGCGCCTGCGCCGCGGAACAAGGAATCATATACTTTGTTTCGGGAAGCGATCTTTTTCACCGCCGAAGCGACCGCCATTTCCGTTTTCCCTTCCGGGATATGCAGTTCTTTCAGACGGACATTGGAAGGCACATCCTCATAGAGGGCATCGATCGACTCTTTGCCGATCGCCTGCAGCATCTCTTTCCGGATGGCGGCTGTATCAGGGATATAATTGCCCATGATCAGCCTTCCTGTTCGCAGTGTTCAGCGTAAGCCGCAGCGTCCAGCAGTTCCTCGAATTCCGTCACATCGGCGACTTTGATCAGCCATGCGGCATAGGGGTCTTCATTGACCAAGGCCGGGTTGTCTGCGACTTCTTCGTTGACTTCGACGACTCTACCGGTAACCGGCGAAAAGACATCGCTGACCGCCTTGACGGATTCGATATCGCCCAGAGATTCTCCCGCCTTGACTTCATCGTCGACTGCCGGCAGATTCACGAAAACGACATCGCCTAACGCATCCTGCGCAAAATCGGTCAGACCGACCACGTAAACGCCGTCTTCTTCTTTCAGCCATTCATGGGTTTTCGCATATTTCAATTCTTCGGGATTTTTAAACATTTTTCTTCCTCCTTAACAATGTTTATTTTTTCGTATAGAAAGGCAGACTGACGATCTTTGCCTTTAATCTTCTTCCGCGCACATCGACTTCGACGACCGTATCCAATGCGCTGTATTTCACAGGAACAAGCGCCATGGCGATCGAAGTCTGCAAAAGCGGAGAGTATGTGCCGCTGGTCGTATGGCCGATCAGCTCTTCGTTCAGGTAGATGTCCTGATGTTCTCTTAATACGCCTTTATCGATGATCTCGAGGCCGACTCTTGTCAGCATCTCTTCGCCGCGTTCCTTGATCTGCAGCAAGGCGTCTTTGCCGATAAACTCTTCTTTGCCTGGCTTGATCGCAAAATCCAGAGCCGCTTCGACCGGCGAGATCGTCTCGCTCAGCTCATGGCCGTACAAAGGCATGGCGGCTTCCAGTCTCAGGGTATCGCGGGCACCCAGTCCGCAAGGGATCAGGCCATGTTTCTCGCCCTTTTCCAGAAGCAGTCTCCACAGTCTGACGATATTCTCGTTTGCGGTATAGATCTCGTAGCCATTCTCTCCGGTATAGCCCGTGAACGAAATCATGCAATCCATGCCTTCGATATCGACATGTTCGATGGCGGTGTAATACTTCTGCGGAATGCTTTCTTCCGGAAGCAGTTCCAGCATGACTTCTTTCGCTTTCGGGCCTTGCAAAGCTACCTGGGCGACGGAATCGGAAATATCCTCGATCACGGTACCTTCCAGGATATTCTCCTTCATGTGAGCGAAATCCTTGTGTCTGTTGGAAGCGTTGACGACGATATAGTAGTAGTCTTCCGCAAACTTGTAGACCAGAAGGTCATCGACGGTTCCCCCGTCCGCATAGCACATCGGCGAATAGCGGACTTTGCCAAGAGACATCTTGCTGTAATCATTGGTCAGCAGATGATTGAGACTTTGCGTCGCGGTTTCTCCTTTGAACGTGATCTCTCCCATGTGCGAGACATCAAAAAGCCCGCAGGCCTGACGCACGGCGAGATGCTCCTTGATGACGCCTTCGTACTGCACCGGCAGCAGATAGCCGGCAAAAGGAACGATCTTGCCTTTCAATGAAACATGTTCATCATAAAGCGGTGTTTTTAATTCCATAGCCCTACCCTTTCTCCATATAAAAAACTATCGTTTGAATTGAATTATCTGAAATATGTAATACATGATTATTTTCATCATCCGACTATTATCATTTTAACATATCCGTCCCTCTTAAGAGCATGCTTAAGAGAGTTTCCGATAAAACCATTGAGGAATTTTACGTTTTCCCGTGAATAATGGATAGGAGGATCAGAATGGACATCCTTAACAGAAAAGACACCACCAGCATCCTGTGCCTGCTGATCGGCCTGATCTCGCTTCTGATCAGTCTGTCGCTGACCGTCCTGGTCGACGAACTGGAACAGACGCAGCTGCTGGCGGATATCATTGTCGGATGGTGATCCCTTTGTCGGAATCGAAGCATTGTTTTCTTTGACTCATTTCTTTGTTTCTTTGTTCATACATCATAGATCATCCCTTATGTTTCCGACAGAGATTCATAAAAAACTGATGGCTTTCGCCATCAGTTTTGTTCTATCTGTTTGCTTCGATGTATTCGTCCACGGCTTCTTCCAGGATGTTGAAAGGAAGCGGGCCGTTCTTCATCAGGGTCTCATGATAGGCGACATAATCGAACTTGTCTCCTAAAAGTCCTTTGGCTTTCTCGCATAATGAAATGAACGAGGATGCTCCTAAGCCGTAGGTGCAATAAAGACCTGGCATTTCGATCATGAAGTTCATCATTTCTCTGGCACTGTCCTTATCGAAACTCATCAGCATGGATTCTTTTTCAAAATAATCAGCGATCTCCTGTGCCGTATAACCGTAGTAGTTCGTCATCAGATCGATCAGAGAATAATAGAAGAAATACCACGCGTCCTCGATAAACAGAGCCATGGCGGCATAATCGTTGTCGATGCCGCTAAAGAGATAGGCATAATACTGCGCATTGACAGCCCAGCCTTCGGTATAGCCTCCGAAACCGATGACACTGCGGAAATCGTGCGGGTCGGTACGATGATAGAAGACATGCTGGTAAAGATGTCCCGGGAATCCTTCATGAGAGAGAGTTCCGTATGTCTCGAAACCGCCGACCATATTGTTCGGATTGGTCCGAATGATATTCTGATTGGAATTGTCGATCGGTGAAGGCCAATAGTAAGCGATCGCGGTAGCCGGAGCCGTATCGGGATCCAGTTCCTGGATATCGTATTCCACATCGCCCAGATCCGGATAATAAGCTGCCAGATTCTTCCGCAGATATTCCAGACAGTCCCGGTTGACCAGCTCAAGGTTCTCGAGCTGTCCGTTCATCGCTTTCTGCAGTATGGCGTTGGCTTCCGCATCATAGAAACAGCTCACATAAGCCGCTTCCAGCAGAGAGATATTGTCTTTCAGTTCCTGGAAGACATCGTCGATAGGCTTGTTGCTGCTGCCATCGAGGTAATATGTCAGTTCCGCGTAGTCCTTGTTCAGCTTGTACAAGGCGTAGTCTTCGCTCTTTTCTTTGCCGCGATATTTTTCCACTTCTTTGCCGACTTTCTCATAGGCAGGAAGGACTTCGTTCAGGACGATCTCCCGATTTTTCTGCCTGTAGCTTTCTTTCTGGGCATCCGTAAGGAAATCGATCTCTTCCATCCTTTCATCGAATGTCGTGATCAGAGCATTGTCTTCTTTCTTGTTCAACATGCCGTCGCAGGTATCCACGGTATAGTCGATCCAGGCATCGATCATGCCCAGACCGGCCTTGCTTTGCTTTGCCGTATAGTCCAGCGCATCGTCGAAATAACGGTCGATATCGGCCAGACAAGTCAGATAGTCTTCCACGGATTCTTCATCGTAGAAGGTATAATCCGTAAAGTTGCTGATCAGATTCTCTGCCAGATTGGAACCGGAACTGAACAGGAACGCATACGGATAATAGGCATAGTCCGCCAGCGTCTCATAGAGGGAGTATTCCAGCGCTTCATAGTCGTACTGCTGACGGTAGGAAAGCGTGTCATAGTCGAAGCTCAGCAGTTCGTTGAGCTGATCCTCCATATATTTGAAATCCTCCTGAGGGAAACCGTAGCTGATCGTTCCCAGATCGACAGGCGGTTTTTCGATTCCGTACTTTTTATAATCGACGACACTGAAATGCATCGTCATAAAATCCGCTGCCATTCCTTCTCTGAACACCTTATCCAGGAAAGCATCGAACTCCTTGCTGTCTTCGCGTCCCGTCTTGTCTTTCGGGCGGGTCTCGAAATTGCGTATCTTTTCCAAATACTTCGGACCGTTCTCATCGATCACGATCTTCTTGTTTGTGCATGATACCAGCAGCAAGCCCAGCATCACCAGTGTCAATAGTTTTTTCATATCCGTACCTCTGAAAATATTATAATATAAATATATGCTGACCGATAATATGAACCTGAGACAGATGATCGACTTCCAGCCGAACGAAGAAGACATGGCCATGCTGGATCTGGATGTGGTCGTCTATGCAAAGGCTTCGATCATTTCCATGACGAAACAGGATAACTACGACTTTATCCGTTTTCTGTTTACCGAACAGGATTTCAACATCTATTTCAAAGAATATGAAAAGACCGTATTCTATGACTTCGATGGAACGCGCATCCACGGAGAGAAATTCGTTACGGTCTTTGAACTGTATTCACTCTATAATTTCACAAATACTTCCGATTATCTCAAAGAAGTACTGGAAACATATACGCATGAAGCCGATGTGATCATCGACTTATATACCCATGATGACGAAGCCTACCGCTTATCCAATCTGGAAGCGATCGTCAAACTGGAAAAGATGGGAGATCTCAGGCTTTAGCTGTATTCTTCCTTTTTCTTTTTTCTTAAAGAAGGATGGCTTCCCAGGATCTTCTTGATCCCATAAGGATGCTTGAAGGCGATCTCCAGAATGCCGGAGTCTTCCCTTAAGACCACTCCTTCCCCGAATGTTTCATGAATGACGATATCCCCGTTCCTGTACCTGTTGTCGACAGGTTTTTCTTTTCTTCGTTCGATGATGATATCGTCGTCGAAAATCGAAGAGTATCTCTCTTTCGGTTTTTCGTCGATATGATCGATATAGGCCTCATCGATTTCCTTGATGAAACGGGAAGCGATCTTGGAAGACTGTATGACATAGGAGAAACTGTTGGACTCCGTCAGGTACAGCAGCTTCTTGGCCCGGGTATAGGCCACATAAGCCAGACGCCGTTCTTCTTCCAGACCCTTCTGTCCTTCCGCAAGGGTCCGTTCGGATGGGAAGATCCCTTCGGACAAGCCGATCACGAAGACGACTTCAAATTCCAGGCCTTTGGCGGAATGGATCGTACAGAGACTGACGACATCATCGACCTCCATGGAAGCGCGGTCGGTATATAATGCGATCATCTGCAGATAGTCGTCCAGGGTGGATTCGGGATAATCCTCGGAGTACTGCTTGATGTCATCGAGCAGGGATTTGACGTTCTCCAGACGTTCCGTCTCTCCTTCATTTTCCAGCATCATCCGGTAGCCGGAATCATCCAGGACCTCCTGAAGAAGAAGCTCCAGATCGATCTCGTTCATATCCGCTTTCCATTTTTCAACCATCTTTACGAAATGATTCAGGACCTCTTTTCCTTTCGGGTACAGTCCGTTTTTGATCACATCGTACATGCTCATATTGCGCTCGTTGGCGATCGCCTGAATCGCATCGATGGTCTTGTTGCCGATGCTCCGTCTCGGGGTATTGATGATGCGGATGAATGCCAGGTCATCGCTTCTGGTGATCATTCGCAGATAGGCGAGGATGTCTTTGACCTCTTTGCGTTCATAGAAACGCAAACCGCCATAGATCACATAATGGACCCGGTTGTCGATCAGGACTTTTTCAATTTCTCGGGAAAGATAGTTGGCTCTGTACAGAACCGCCATGTCCCGATAGTTGTAGCCGTCGTCATGCAGTTTCATGATCTGGCTGACCACATAGTTGGCTTCCGAGATCTCGCTGTTGCAGCTCTTGTGGATGATCTTGGCGCCGTCTCCGTTCTTGGAATAGAGCCTCTTTTCGACTCTGGCGAGATTGTTTCTGATCACGCTATTGGCTCCGGAAAGGATATTGTTGGTGGAACGGTAGTTCTGATCCAGGATGATCGTTCTGGTATCCGGATAGTCCTTGTCCATATTGACGATGATATTGATGTCCGCGCCTCTCCAGGTGAAGATCGTCTGATCGGGATCGCCTACCACATATAGATTGTCATGGCAGGTCGCCAGCTGGCGGATCAGCAGATACTGTTCCTTATCGACATCCTGAAACTCGTCCACATGGATGTAGTGGAAACGGGAAGACCATTTCTCTTTGATCTCAGGGAACTTCTGAAACAGCCTGGTCGTAAACAGGATCAGATCATCGAAGTCCAAGGCATACATGTCTTTCAGGCGCTTGTCATAGTATTCATAGACCTTGGCTTTGTTCACGAGTCTGGGCTCCCCGTAACTGAACGTCATCGCCTGCACGGGGTCGATGTGCTGATACTTCATATCCGCGATGTAATCCAGACAGCTTCCGTAAGGATAGTCGGACTTGCTGATGCCGATCTGCTTGTACGCTTCCTTGAGAACCTGTTTCTGGTCATCCGCATCGACGACCGTGAAGTTCTTCGGGTAATTCAAAGCGATGATATCTTCGGAAAGGATACGCATGCATAAGGAATGGATGGTCGAAATATGACAGCCCGTCCCTTCATCTCCTAGCATGTCGTTGATCCTGTTTTTCATCTCTCGGGCTGCTTTGTTGGTAAAAGTGATGGCCAGGATATGATATGGCCTGACATTCTTCTTCTCGATCAGATAAGCGATGCGCATGGTTAAAACCCGGGTCTTGCCTGAGCCTGCGCCGGCAATGATCCGGATGTGTTTGGACTCGTCGATGACGGCCTGTTTCTGGTTTTCGTTGAGATCGGAATATCGGATCATCTTAATACTTGCGTGTTTTCGCTAAATAGTAGTTCTTATAGCCGGTGTCGGTCGTGACATCTTTCACCACTTTGATGTAGGAGGGAAGGATGACGCTTTCTTCGCCGTTGTCGGCGACTGCCAGAATGCCCTTGCTCCTGTCGAAATCATAGACATCGAGCTTGTAGAATAGGTCGCCGCTGATGAAGGAATAACGCATCTTATCGGTCATTTCGATGCTGTGATCGATCTGGCGTTTGTATTCGTTATACTGCCTCTGGGTCAGGACTCGGTCGGTCTTGATCCTTTCGTGGGTGGAAAGATAATTGGCTTCGGAATAGGTATAAAGGATATCTTCGCCGACATGACGTTCCCTGATCCGTTTTTCGGAGCCGTCTTCGCTCAAGAGATAGTACTGGATGATATGGGCATCGGAATAGTTAGCTTCCTGCCGGAAACGTTCCAGCAGTCCCTCATCCACTTCGATGAGATACTTGTGATACTTCTCGATCGGATAGACATCCCCAAGATATTCGAAGACCGACTGTATCGCTTTCAGCATCTTGACTTCGAAGATGTCCTCGTTGCCGATGATGACGCGGTTGGGATGGTCCTTCCAGGCTTCCAGTGCCAGGTCATCCGCTCTGCGCGCTTCTTCGATGGTCTCGTATCTTGCGGCATTGTTCGAAAAGGTATAAGCCTCTTCCTTGCCTTTGGCGCTGGTCACAAGATGGACGACCATATCGTAACGGCCGTTGATCTCTTCCGGTTTCATATCGAATCCTTTGAGGATCTCACGGAACGCTTCTTCGCCGACATAAGACATGTCGTCAAACAGACCGCGGTCGATAAAGATGATGACCTTGTCGCCGCTCATCTCCTGTGCCGCCTTGAGACAGAGTTCCTCTTTCTTCAATTGCAAAGCGATGCAGTACTTCTGGAATTCGACCATTCCCAAAGTCGCCGGGGAGATGCCTCCGGAAATCAGATCGGTCGCCGACTCGTTGTCGACGATCACCCGATAGCCGCGTTCCGCAAAGATCTGTCTTGCCTTGGAAGTAAAAGTCGTCTTGCCGGAACAAGGTCCGCCGGTAAATACGATGCGTTTAATCGATTTCATACATCATCCTCAATTTCTGATTCAATTTTGCGTATATGTTTTCAACGAACCACTTTTCCGTGGATCGCTGCAATGCTTCGTACAGTCCGAACCAGGCGACATTGGAATTCTCGTCTTCTTTGATGACCAGGGGATCATGGTCATCCGCCTGCAGCAGATAAGTCACGTTAAGATGCAGGTGGGTCGGCACATAGATGCCCTTTTTGTAATGAGAATCGACTGTCAGGACTTCCAGAGAGAAGATCTCATCACTTAAGGCTTTCACGTGTTCGATCCCGGATTCCTCCTTCACTTCTTTCAGTGCCACCCGCAGGCAATCCTCGTCGCCGTCGCAATGACCGCCCAGCCAGGACCAGGAATCATAGATCTTGTGATAGACCATCAGCACCTTGTCCATTTTCTCATTGACGACCCAGGCGGACGCCGTCATATGAGCCAGTTCGTTTTCCCGGTAGAAGGCATTTTCATAGGTATCCAGAAAAGCCAGGATGTTTGTTTTGTCTTTTTCTTCCTGGATATTGAATGGTTCATAATGACGGATCTGGTCATAGATATTCACATACTTATTTTACACCAAGCATGTTAAAATTTAGTTATGATTATAAGCGACTCTCTGAAAGGCTACGAACTGCTCGATGCCGGCAACAAGATGAAACTGGAAAACTGGAACGGCATCCTGCTGGCGCGTCCCGATCCGATGGCTTTGTGGCCCAAAAACAGACCGGAACTATGGGAAAAAGCGGATGCCTATTATGTCCGTTCTTCCAGCGGCGGAGGCCACTGGGAATACCGGAAACAGTTCAAGAACGCCTGGAATATCGGCTATAGAGATTTAGTATTCAAGGTCTCTCCGACCAACTTCAAGCATACCGGCTTGTTCCCGGAACAGAGCGCCAACTGGGATCTGATCTATGACCGCATTGCGAAAAGACCGGGCTGCAGGGTCCTGAATCTTTTTGCATACACGGGAGCGGCGACCATGGCGGCAGCCAAAGCAGGAGCGGAAGAAGTCGTCCATCTGGATGCTTCCAAAGGCATCAACGACTGGGCGAAAGAGAATATGAAACTCTCCCATCTGGAAGACAAGACGATACGGTTCATCGTCGATGATGCCTTGAAGTTTACCGCCAGAGAGATCCGCCGGGGACGGAAATACGATGCCATCATCATGGATCCTCCTTCCTATGGAAGAGGTCCGGACAACGAACTGTTCAAATTCGAAGACAAGATCAATCCGCTGATCGAGAACGCGCTTCAGCTGTTCAGCGACGATCCCCTCTTCTTTATCATCAATACCTATACGACCGGTTATTCCGCAACGGTCATGCATAATACCTTAAGAACCAATCTGCAGCAGCATGGTCTGGCCGGAACGGTGGAAGCCGATGAGATCGGCATTCCGATCAAGGATTCCGACCTGGTCCTGCCTTGCGGGCAGACGACAAGATGGCTGCCATGAAAGTGATCTACGAAGACAATCATCTGCTGGTGGTGGAAAAACCTGCGAACGTTCCGATGCAGGCAGACAGTTCGAAGGATGAAGATCTTTTAAATATGGCTAAAAGCTACATCAAGCAGAAATATCAGAAGCCGGGCGAAGTCTATCTGGGACTGGTGCATCGGCTGGACCGTCCGGTCGGAGGCGTCTGCGTCTTTGCGCGTACTTCCAAGGCGGCTGGACGTCTAAGCAGGCAGATCCAGGATCACACATTCAAGAAGATCTATCTTGCGGTCGTCGAGGATCGCGGCTTGAAGGATCAGGGTCATTTCGAGGACTGTCTTCTGAAAGACGAACGCCGCAATATCGTCAGAGTCGACCCCAAAGGAAAACCGGCTTCCCTGGATTACGAGGTACTGAAAAGAAAGGATGATCTGGCTCTGGTAAAAGTCTATCTTCATACCGGAAGATCCCATCAGATCCGCGTCCAGTTCGCCAGCCGCAATCATCCGCTCTGGGGCGACCAGAAATACAATAAAAACGCGATCCCCAACAGGCAGATCGCGTTATGGTCCTATGAATTGAGCTTCCATCACCCTATCACGGATGAAGTCATGACATTCCGCTGTCCGATCGACCGCTATCCTTTCGATCTCTAGTTATTCTTTTTATAAGCCAGAGAATCCTCGCTCAGAAAAAGCTGCAAAGCTTTTTTAAATTGGCCGACATTCTCGATTTGAGAATACGCTCCGGTAAAGACGCCTTCATCCGCAAAGATGGCGGTAGGATAATTCACCAGTCCGAATTTCAGAAGATCGGAAGGAACTCTGGCCAGGCTGGAAACGACCGGAGCATCAAAGCTTACGTCCATGTGCCTTAAAGCCGCACTGGATGATTCCATGCCTTCCATTAGGATGACCGCGTAGTCATAGCTCTCATCGCTATGGATCAGTTCGTTGATGAATTCCACTTTATCCGTTTCGCTGTTGTCCCTGAGATAGGTATAGATAAATACGGTTTTTTTGTCCTTATAGGATGTGAAGTCTTTGACTTCATCGATATACGCGGAATTGCTGTTGGCGCCGTGCTTCTTGTAGTCGATGGTCTTGCCTATCATGGACAGGGTCAGTTCTTTGGTCTTGCCGTCATGGTCGAGTTCGGAAAGCTTTTCCCGGTTTTCTGCGCTTAGTGAAGCTTCGACATCCTCCATGCTGCGGTTGATGCTCAGAAGGTCTTCTCCCTCTTCTGTTACGAGCTCAGAACGGCTGATCTTATCGACGAAACCGATCTCATAGACCAGGGGCAGCGTTTCCATCTTCATTTCCCCGGCATTGACGAAACTGACTTTACCCTGATCGAAAGCGATCAACGTCGGATAGAGCTTCACATGCAGGCTGCCGGTGATATACTGATGAAAATCATCGTCCCGGGAAATAACGACAAGATCTTCCGGAATCGCGATCCCATGCCGTTCATATAGATCTCTGATCTCTTCTTCGGTCCCGACATTGAAATACTGTACGAAAGTGACATCGTCATAGTTCAGGATCTCGTTGACATAGGACAGCTGATTCTGGCAATGGCCGCAGCTGACTGAGACGATCTCCAGCCAGACTTTATCATGTTCCTCGAAACGAAACGGCTCGCCGTCGATGTCGGTCAGCGTGCCTTCATAGGCATCCTGAAACAGCATCTGGAACTGGTAGTTCTGATAATAGGCGTCATTGTTTGCCGCCTGCAGACGATCCTGCAGCTTCGCATCGATCTCATCAAAAAGCAATACATCTTTCATCGGTTCGATGTATTCTTTTGTATCATGATCTGTTTCTTCCGGTTTTGCGCATGAAGCGCACAAAAGCAGAAGAACGAGCAACAGTTTTTTTAACATCTATTTCAGCAAAGCCAGAATGGCTTCTTTATTGTTTTCCATATCCGCATATCCCAGATCATACAAAGCTTCCAGGTCCTCTTTGGAACCGCCGAGTCTGGTCACCTTGGAATGTTTCGAAGGATAGACATAGACCGCTTTGTTTTCTTTCTGCAATCCCTTGATGATATCGATCTGTTTCTGATAGTTCAGATGACGGATCTTGTAGTCATAAGAGATGTTCTCGCACTGGGGATACGTACGTTTCATCAGCTTGACGACGATCTCTTTTGCAGGTTTCCGGACATAGTCCCCCGGTTTAGTGGTGATGATCAGATAGCGGTCGCAGTCATCGCTGATCGCTTCTTCGATCGGAATCATATCCGTGATCCCGCCATCCAGAAGGTGCTTTCCTTGGCTTTCAAAGACCTTGCCCAGGATAGGCAGCGAAGTCGAAGCCTTCAGCTCCTGCATCGTGATCTCCTGTATCGGAAGGTATTCGGTCTTTCCCTCTTCCAGGACATAGACACCGATCTTGGCATTGGTTTTGATATCTTTCAAGGGAGAAATATCATAGTTCAATTCCTTTGTCATGATGACATCGAAAAGGAATTCATAATCGACGATATGACCGCATCTCAGCAGCGGCTTCAAGCCGACGATGCGTTTGTCGGTGATTCCATCGGTGGAAAAGTACTTCAGATTCTCTTTGGAACCCAGCAGGTAGGTCGAAAGATAGACCGCTCCCGTAGAGATGCCGTAGGCATTATCAAAAACGATTCCATTATCGATCAGCCATGACAAGGCTCCGGCGGTATATGCGCCACGCAGTCCTCCGCCTTCCAATACCAGTGCTGTTTTCTTTTTCATGTCTATATTCTATTCCTTAATATGCAGTGATTCAATCATCTAATCGGCGATGATGATGGCGATCATGACCAGGATGCATCCGAAGATCTCCTTGACCGTCATCGTCTGATGCAGCAGCAGCCAGCCGAATATGGCGGCAAATACGGATTCGAAGCTCATCAGCAGGGATGCCACACCCGGATCGAGATCTTTCTGGTAGACCGTCTGTACCGTCATGGCAAAAGCTCCCGCGATAAACACGATATACAGGATGGACAGCCAAGAGACAGGAGACAGTGCCGGAAAGGGCCTTTCATAAAGCAGTGCGACAAAAGCCGACAATACGGCCATCGTCGTCTGACTTACCAGACTTAAGACGAGTCCGTCGCTGTGTTCCACGAATTCATCGATCATGATGATCTGAACCGCAAAGCAGGCGGCGCAAAGCAGCAGGTAGATATCTCCGATACTGAAACGGAAGCTTTCCGTGACGCACAGGAAATACAAGCCGGCCACAGCGATCAGGACCGCGAGAACCATCTTGCGGGAGATCTTCTTTCCCCGCAGCAGCTGGATAAGGGGTACGAACACGATATAAAGGACTGTCAGGAATCCCGCTTTGGCGACCCCGGACAGTTCGATGCCTTTCTGCTGAAGCGCGCAGCCGATAAAGGCGCAGACGCCGATGAGCAGTCCCTGCAAGACCGCTTTTCCGGTAAACCGGCGCTTCAGGATGATGATCAGAGGAAAGATAAAAATACCGCCGATGCCTTTAAAGAAAACGATCGAATACGTTCCCAGATCGGCGGAAGATACGCTCTGAATGCTGTAGCCAAGGCCCCATATCATGGTGGCAAGCATCAGCATGAATGAGGCGAACAGTTCTTTACGACGCTTCATAGGTAAAAAAGATAGCCTGAGCTATCTTTTTATTTCTTGATCATACGATACAGGGTCACGACGATGCATGAACCGACAACCGAGGAGATCAGATATCCTAAGGTGCTGCTTGCGGTGAAACCGATCAAGCCGAAGACCAATCCGCCGACGAAACCGCCGACGACGCCTAACAGTACATAGACATACCAGGGTCCGCTTGCCTTCATGATCAGGCTTGCGACATATCCGATCAGACCGCTTGTTACTAAACTGATAATCAGATCCATAATGTTACCTCCAATTTACATAAATAGATTATATAACACTTTGTTTCACATTAAAAGGCAGAAGCGACAACAGCGATATACAGACCCAGCAGGAAGGTCAGGCCGTTGGCAATCAGGGTATAGAAGAAAGTTTTGAGCTTCCTGTGCCGCCTGAAATTGATCAGATAGACCGCCAGTTCGATGATGAAGACCGCCAGTTCCATCGCCGGATAGACAAAGAGCCAGACCAGCAGTCCGGAATAATAGTCCAGAAGGAGCATGATCCCGTTCAGCAGGATCTGCGTCAGGATATTCGCAAAGACGATCAGTCTGATCTCCTGTTTCGTACGGTAGCCGAACAGCCATGCCAGGAAGAGCTCGACCAGAACGGTTGCGACCATGCGGATCAGGAAAGCTGCCACATGACGGGTCAGATGATAATCCTCGACGACAGTCAGTTCAGAACCGCTCAGATCGATTTCATAGTAGCTGTCGAAAGCCTCCCGTTCGATGACATCGCTGACACGCAGCGTGCCTTCTATACCGTCATAGACAGCGATACAGAAGGAAGACGGAGGGTAATAACCCCAATGGAATTCGTTGTCATCCGAGCACTCTTGGACAAAGTCGCATACGTATAAGCCGGTCGTCTGAGCATACTCGAAAAACGCGACATAGGCAGGACGTACATCGCTTGGCTGACCGTCGATAAATTCAGATGTGACAGAACTCCAGGGACCGAAAAATTCTTCCGTGCCAAGCAGTGTCACATAATACGGATGATCCGGAGCATTCTTGAAAGTGACCGTCACCGAAGGTTTCGGACCCACATCGGCACGGACCGGACGGCAAGTCAGTACAAGAAGCAGAACAGTAAATAGAAGAAATATTTTTTTCATGACTGGAACCGATAGATGATCGCCATCAAGAAGCTTCCCATCAGATAAGCCAGGGAGCAGGCAATGATATAGTACAAAACCTGAGCAGGCAGGATTTTGCCTTGCTTCAGGAAACGGTTGAAATCCAAAGCGCTCAAACCGTAAAGACTCAGGATGAAACAAATCAGATAGATCAGTGTTCTCAGATAGAAATCAAGCATGGACGGATCCTCCCTTGATATAGACGTCTCTGATATCGAGATCGTCATCCATGATCACAAGATCCGCATACTTCCCTTTTTCCAGCGTGCCGAAGCGCTGATCCAGGCCATAGAAGCGGAACGCATTCAGACTGGAATACAGCAGAAGATCCGTATACTTCGCTCCCAGTCTGTACAGGACTTTCATCTCGTCGTTGATGGAAACGACGCTTCCGGCAAAATGTCCGTCATCGGTAATGAAAGTCGTTCCTTTCTTGAAACACTTCTTGGACATGAAATCATACTCGCCATCAGGAAGATCGCGAGCCATGCTGGAATCCGTCACCAGCATGATCCGGTTCCTGTCGATATTGTTCAGAACCAGCTTCAGGACATTTTCCTTGACATGATTGCCGTCCGCGATCAGTTCCACATTCCACCTGTTCATGAACGCGCAGTTGACCAAAGTGATATCCCGATGATGCAGACCGCGCATGGCATTGAACAGATGCGTGAAGCCATCCACGTTTTCATCAAGGTCTTCGTAGACTGCATCGCTGTGTCCGCACATGACCCTGATCCCATGATCATGCAGAAGCCGGCCGATCTCTTTAGCCCCTGCCAGTTCATAGGCAATCGTCATCTGCCGGATCCTGGAACTGATCGATAGAAACTCTTCGACCAGATGGATATCGGGTTTCAGGAAACTGTGTCCGTCGCCAACGCCGATATGCTTCATGCTCATGAACGGTCCTTCCAGATGGAAACCTTCGAAACGTGCGCTGCTTCCCTGTTCTTCTTCGAAGCGGGACAGCTGCCTCTTGAAGTCTTCCGGACGAAGATCGTAGGACAAAGAGGCCAGGAAACTCGTCGTACCCTCCAAGGCAAAATCATGAGAGATCTTATTCATATCTTCCTGATCGGCATCATCAAAACTCATGCCGGCGATCCCATGCGTATGGGTATCGAAAAACCCGGGCATGACCAGAAGTCCTTGAAGATCTCTTTCTTCGACATCTTCGATCACAGGAAGACGGCTGCTTTGCGGGTAGACGTCGCTGATCGTTTCTCCATCGATCAGCATCGCCCCATCGATGAACTCGCGGTTTCCGTCGATGATCAGATGCGCATGTTTCAGCAGAAGCTTCATCACTTCGCTCCCAAAGCGTTGATCAGGTTCGGAAGCAGCTGCTTCTTGCGCGATACCAGCCCTTCTACGAAACCGTCCTTGTTGATATTGAACACTTCCCGTACGACGCGTCTTCTTGCTCCGGCAGAAAGGACATAAGATCCCGAACCGTTCGGATTCGTCAGCATGATCGCCATAAGATCATAGCCTCCCGACTTGCAGGAATCTTCCATGTAACGGCCGAGATCGTTCTTCAATGCGTCATATTCTTCTTTGGAACGGCATACCGCCTGCGAAAGGCCTACCTTGTTGCCTTCGATGTTGAATTCCTTGAAATCGTTGTAGACGATCTCGATATGCCGCTTGTTCAGCAGAGATTCGCTGTGTTCGATCATGCCCTTCGACAATTCACCGGCTGTCACGCCGCAGATCTTTTCCAGCTTCTGGGCCGTTTCAATATCCAGGGAAGTCGTGGTCGGCGATTTGAAATTCATCGTATCCGATACGATCGCTCCCAGCAGGATGCCGGCCAGATTTTTATTCAGTTTCTTCCCGTCATCGAAAAACTTGTTTGCAATGATGGTTGCTGTAGCGCCCACCGGCATCGTCGTGATCGTGATCGGATTATCGGACTCGAAACCGCCGAAACGATGATGGTCTACGATCTCGTTAACGATGCCTTCATCGATATCGTCGATCGCCTGTTTCTTTTCATTATGGTCGACCAGAATGAACTGTTTCCTTTGATAGTTGAACAGATGGTAGCGCGAGATCGCTCCCACGACTTTTCCTTCGTTGTCCAATACCGGATAGGATCTGTGACGGGATTTGGTGATCTTCTTGCTGGCTTCATCGACGGTATCGTTGATGTTGAAATAATCGATCTTTTCGGTCGGAATCATGATATGTTCGATGGTCGGGGTCTGATAGATCAGACGGGTAATGAACAGCGGCGTGAGTTCCGTGGTAACGATCGTCGCTTCTGCATCTCTGGCCATCGACAGGATCTGCCGGGAGATCGGCGAAGAGGTGCATACCACCAGCATCGTCGCCCCCAGTTCCAGACAGTACTGCAGCTTGTCGTCTTCGTTTCTCAGCAGGACGATACTGTCATCTTCGACATTGGATTTCAGGCTCGGGAACATATGCATCTTGCCGGAAAGCTTATGCGTGCCTCTAAGCACCAGAGTGCCATTCAGCGTCTTGACGATATCATCGATCTCGATCGTCTTGATGATCGAGGCAAGTTCTTCGTCCGTCTTGGTCCACATATAGGTAAGATCATCCAGAGTGACGATGCCTTCCAGATGCTTCTTCTTGTTGACGACGGTCAGGCCTCTGTTTTTCAGTTTGATGACTTTATCCAGGGCTTCTTTCATCGTCATCTCTTTATATGCAAGGGATGCCTTATCCATCTCGATCTCTTTAAGAATCGACTTTGCCGTATAGAGACGCTCCGGATCATCGAAACCGAAACGCTCAAGAAGATATTCCGTTTCCGCGCTGACGGAACCCACGCGGGAAGCAACGGCATTGACGCCGAAGAGCTTTTTATATTCGGCATAAGCGATCGCCGATACGATAGCGTCCGTATCGGGGTTCTTGTGTCCTACGACATATACGGGTTGTTTCTTCATTGCAATACCTCCATGATTTCACTGATACCGAGCTTTCCTTCTCTGAGTATCTTCAATTCATCGTTACTGACGTCGATGATGGTACTGGCCGTATCAGCCAGAGCGTCTTCGCAGACGATCCCATCGATCTTTCCTTCGAAACAGTCATACACATCTTTCCATCGGCGAAGCGATGTCTCTCCGCTGAGATTGGCGCTGGTCACCATCAGAGGCTTTCCGATCGAAGCGATCAGATCCAGGATGAAAGGATCATCCGGAACGCGGATGCCGATCGTAGGAAAACCGTTCGTCACATAATCTGGCAATCCTTCCTTCTTCCGGAAAACGACTGTCAACGCGCCGGGAGTAAAACGTTCGATGATCTTTCGGGCATCTTCATTTACTTCCGCATATTCTTCGATCATAGACAGACCGTCGCACATCATCGGCAAGGGTTTATTGAAGCTTCTTCCTTTGGCTTTGTAGATCTTTGCCATGGCTTTTTCATCCATCATGCAGCCCAGACCGAAAACGGTATCCGTGGGAAAAGCCAAAATCCCCCCTGCAATCAATATCTTGATTATTGTATCTTTATCCATCTTTGATAACCGGATGGTTTTCATGTGTTTATTATATCGTAAATAAGAAAGAAACAAAAATGTCCGTCAAACGGAACGGACATTTCTCTTTCACCGATCATCTCCGATTTCGATCCTGACATGGATGGGATCACCGTTTTTCTTGCCCAGTTTCTGTCGGATCGCTTTCAAGACACCGATCACGTAGCAGATCGATCCATCTTCATTTCTCAGCCCCATATTGACGATGCTGCCATCATATGGGATCCCATCAAAAAAGGCGCGAACCTTCGTCCGGCCTTTTCCCGTTTCCAGACGCAAGTCCCAAGGAAAAACGACATAGGCACCGCCATCGTCCTGATTCTCGATCAGAATCGTATCATACTCATATTTCTTCATCGCCTCGTATCACTTTATCGATCGGCTTCCCTTTCGCAAGTTCATCCACAAGCTTATCCAACTGCCTGACTTTTTTCATCACAGGATCTTTGATTTCTTCGACCCGGACACCGCAGATCGTGCCTTTGATCAAATCTGCTTTGTCGTTCCAGCAAGGAGCCGATCCGATGAATTCTCCATAAGTCAGATCCTGGATCATTGCAATATCCCGATACCCGGTCAGCCAGAAGATCAGCTGATCCAGTTCATCTTTCGTTCTCCCCTTCCGTTCTACTTTCTGCAGCAGCAATGCGTATATTTTCGCTACCGTCATATCAAGGATGTTTTGTCTTGCCATGTTTCTTTCTCTTGATTCATTCCATCATTAAAGAATCGCGATCACCGCCATCAGCATCCTTCGATCGAGATGCCCGTCAATCACGTATGCCCATGTCCCGTTCGCGTGATTGATCCGATCTCCATCGATCCTGTAGATCCAGCGTCCGCTGCTGTCAGATACATACGTGCCATCGAAGCGGTACAGCCACTGCCCGTTCGCATAGTTGATCCGATCTCCATCGATCCGGTACTGCCATCGGCCATTGGCATCGCTCACATAATCCCCGTCCAGTCTGTACAGCCATCTTCCATAGGCATCGTTGATCCTGTTTCCATCGACCTGCAGGTACCATGTCCCATCGCTTCGGTTGATTCTTGTCATATGTACCTCCTATGCCTGTTTCGCTTCCCTCAAGCCATGTTCCAGGACCCATCCGGAACTGTAGAAATAGACCGTTGCCAGGATGCCGGCCATCGCATGACCGAACGCTGTCGCGCAATACAGGATATGCACATCGTAGAACAGTTTCAGTCCGATCGTAACAAACAGGATCTTGCAGATGCACTGGCCGAAAATGGCGATATACATCGGATAACGCACATTCCCTGCGCCGCGGCAGGCTCCGTTATAGATGTGAGAATAATTGATGAAAAAGATTCCGAACAGCGCAAATCGGACCATGTTCGTTCCGTAGTAGACCGCTTCCTGATCATCGCTGAATCGGGACACGAGCACAGGAGCCAGAATCGCGATGATCGCAATCGACAGGATCGTAAAGGCGGTCGAAATGCGTGCGCTTTCTTTGATCGATTCACGCGCCCTGTCATATTTCTGCGCGCCAAGATTCTGCGCCACCAGAGACATGGTCGCATTGGACACGGAAACGGAAAACAGCTGGGCCCAGTTGGCGACCTTTTCACCTACTCCTATGCCTGCGATGACCGGATAAGGAAATTCATTGACTCTTGACTGGACCAGGATGGATCCGATCGCGATCAGCATGTTCTGGAATCCTGCCGGGATCCCAAGCCTGCAGATCTCGAGAACCGTCTCGAAACTGAATTCGATATTCTTGAAATCGAAGTCCACTCCTTCATACGTCAGCATCAGTCTCAACGCCAGAATATCCATCGTGAACTGAGAGACGATGGTAGCGATCGCCGTACCGATCACATTGAGATGGAACACCCTTACCAGCAAGACTCCCAGAATGATGTTGATGATGGAACTGATGATGGAATAGTACAGCTGATGCTTCGTATCCCCGAAACTGCGGAGAATGAAGAAACACATCTGATAGGTCAGTACGGCGGTATTGCCTAAAAAATAGACCCTGAGATATTCGAAAGCGTCCTTGTAGATATCTCCGGTGATATTGCATATCTTCATCAGGAACGGCAGAAACAGTTCCGACAGCGCTGTAATGATGATGCCGCCGGCAATGCCGAATACGATTGCCGTATCCAAGGTCTTTTTCAGATTGTGCGAATCCTGTGCGCCATAGTATTTCGCAATCAGGATCCCCGCTCCCATTCCAAGTCCATAGAAAGCATAATTGAACACATTGCAGAGCCAGGTCGTGGCGCTGACGGCGCTCAACGCTTTCAGTGAAACATAATTGCCGACGATCAGGGAATTGGTGATATTATACAGTTCCGAAAAGATCATGGAGATAAAGATCGGCCATGAGAAACTGAAAATCAATTTCGGGATATTTCCCTCTGTAAGTGATGTTAGTTTGGTCTTTGCCATTACAGATTCCTGATCCTGTAGAAATACTTGTCTACCAGCCTGTCGTTGTGGTCGGCGCAGCTTTCGTCCATGAAGGCCATATGCCCGTTGTAGTAGACATCCGGCTCGAAGCCTCTCTGAACCAGGATCTCGACCATCTCCGTCAGGATGGCGTTCTGCAGATAGACGTTGGGGATGGTGGAGGTCGAACCGACCTTCATCGGAAAGTTCTCTATCTCCACGGCGGCATCGCCGATCAGGGAGCAGTTGTCCAGCACGACATCCGCTACGTCCTTGAGCTTGACGCCGTCTTTATGCTTGGTCTTGAGGAAACCGGAGTATTCCACCGCAGTGATCGCGATGACCGGGATCCCCTTCTCTTTGGCTCTTAAGGCCGCATCCACGGGAGCGATGTTGTTTCCGGAATTGGAGACGACGATCATGCAGTCATTTGGCGTGATGCGATGATAGTCCACGACCAGTTTCCCTATTCCGTAGGTGTTCTCGACGAAGTAGGACTTGGTGATCTCCTGGTTGCCCGTGGCGGAAGGCTCGAGCAGGGCGCAGTAGTTGGCCGGGGTGGCGGCCCTCCAGAAGGCGTCGTCCACCACCAGGTGGGAATGGCCTGTGCCGAAGCCGTAGATGATGCCGCCCTTCTCCGTGGTATCGGCCAGGATCTCTGCGGCCTTCATGATATTGTCCTTCTGGGTCGTCCTTACCTTCTCGACGACTTCATTGAGGATGCTGAAATAGTTCTCCCATGCTTTCATAGTTACCTCATCAATAGTTCGTCCAGTCAAAGACGATGCTGTTTGTCTGATTCTTGTTGTACATCAGGTCGTAATAAGCCTGCTGGCATTCGTTGGGATCGATGATCCTGGTGATCATCTTTGTGACATCGATATCGTTTTTCAACAGATCGCAGGCGATCTGAAAATTACGCAGCATGCTGTCATTGCTTCCCGGGACAGGGGTCACATTGACTGTCTTATTGAAGGCACCGATGACTTTGATATCTTTCATATGGATATTGGACAGGAAAGGCATGAGATCCGTCTCATAGCTCTGCCTTGGCGAACCAAGCAGCAGGACCTGTCCGTAATTGCGTACGGCAGCGACCGCATCGACGATCACGTTTGCCAGCCCGGTCACATCCACGCAGATATCGATCCCATCCGGATATGTTTCCTTTAAGTACTCCAGCTGATCTTTTTCGCTTACGGCATGTTCCACGCCCATGACTTTCGCCAGTTCGCAGCGGTTTTCAACGATATCCAGGCCAACGACTTCACAGCCCATTTTCTTATATAGCAAAGCGGTCAGTATCCCGATGTTGCCCAAACCGAATACCGCCACGCGATAGCCCAGCTTCACTTCGGTCAGATTGACGCCCTGTATCGCCACCAGCAGCAGATTGATCGCGGTAGCGCGGATCGGATCGAGATCTTCCGGTAATCTGATGATCATCGGGCCCTGTACGTCATTGCCGTTTTTCCACCGGACCAATGAAGCATGCGGTGCATTCACAAAGACCCGCTCTCCGATTTCCGCATCGATCTCTTTTCCTTTAGAAATGATCCTTCCGACCATGCAGTAGCCCGGCCGTACCGGATACTTGAATCCCTGCTTCAAAGCGAAAGCTCTTGACAGTTCTGTTCCTGCGGAAATCATCGAATACTCCGCTTTGATAATGGCTTCGTTTTCTTTCAGATCATTCGTATCGATCTCTTCGCAGTTCACATGCGATTCCCCGATCCCTGTCAGTTCTACAAAACTACTCTTCATTTCTATCTCCATAGATCGTCACATCGATTCCGGTATCTTTGATGTAGATCTCTTCCTTATATTTCGAAACCAGATAAGACACATAAAGATCGCCTGCGCATCCGCCGATATTGGTGACTTGCAGAAAAACAAGCGGCCAGTACAGCGTTCCATGAAACAGGATCAGCAGTATCGTAAAGAAGACCGTCCACAGCACAAATGGCGCCAGTGCGATCGCGATGTATGCTTTGGCACCGAAATAGTCCTCGCTGCTGCCTGCATAGGCGTACAATCCGGTAAAACCATATTTCACTTTCTGACCGCCGTAATATTTCATTACGACGCCATGCGTCAGCTCATGAAGAACCATATATACGATCATAGCGACACAGGTCAGAAG
>CADBPB010000226.1 GCA_902796525.1 uncultured Erysipelotrichaceae bacterium
AATCAGCGCATTCGTGACATCCAGATTGGCGACAGCCGGGAATTCGATCGGTGCATATTCTCTGGTCGTGCCTTCCATGCGGATCGACGCGGTCGATACCATGACATCGCCCGACATGACATCCAGTTGCATGCCTCCGCAGGTGCCGATGCGGATAAACGTATGACAGCCGTTCATGACCAGCTCTTCCAATGCGATCGACGCGCTCGGGCCGCCGATACCGGTCGAACAGACGGACACTTTCGTGCCATCCAGATAGCCTGTATACGTCACGTATTCCCTGTTCTGTCCCACTTTGACAGGGTTATCAAAGTATTGAGCGATCTTGGCGCATCTTCCGGGATCTCCGGGCAAGATCACATATTTCCCTACATCATCTTTGCTGGTACCGATATGGTACTGTTTCCCTTCGTTCTGAGAATAATCGATCATATTATTATCTCCTTCTCTATAAATTCATTTTATTAAAATTTATAATTACTTACAACATCGCTCAGGAAATACAAAGATCCGCAGATCAGGATATTATCATAGTTCTTTATCGCTTCATCGATCGCATGTTCATAGGATGGATCGTAATCATACTGAGCAAGATCGTCATGTGAGATGGCCTCCTTGTTTTCAAACGTCGTAATGACCAGTCTGTCGCAATGCTGTTTCAACAAATCGCTCATCTGGCGGAAGTCTTTCCGTTTCAGCGCAGAAAACACGATACATTTGCTTCCTGTGAACCGGTCAAAGGATTGAACCAGCGCTCCGACGCCATGGATATTATGAGCGCCGTCGATAATGACCCTCGGATTCTCCCTGACGATCTCGAAACGGCCATGCCAGAACGCCTTGGAAAGCGCTTCTTTGGCTTTCGGATAATCGATAGTGAAGCCGTAGTCTTCACTGACGATCTCAAAAGCATATAACGCCAGCGAAGCATTGTGGATCTGATAGGAAGCATAGGAAGATATCTGATACTCCCGGCCATGGAAACGGAAATGACGGTCTTCCAGTTCCTCATAGTCTCCAAGAGAATAGAATTCGCTTCGATGCGCTTCCGCGTGCTCCTTCACGATTTTCTGACATTCCTCTGTCAGATGTCCGATCAGGACTTTGGAATCGTCCTTGATGATGCCGCATTTTTCGGTGCAGATCTCTTCCAAGGTATTCCCCAGACGGTCCATATGGTCATAGCCGATCGTCGTAATGACCGACAGTTTCGTATCATCCACGACATTGGTCGAATCCAGACGTCCTCCCAGTCCTACTTCGATGACCGCCATATCGATCTGTGCTTCCTTGAAATAACGGCACATGATCAGATAATCGATCTCGAACATCGACAGATCGTTTTCCAGATAGAAGTCCATCCCTTCGTTCAGATAGCGCAGGAAAAGCTCTTCAGGAATAGGAACATCGTCGATCCTGATCCGATCCAGATGGGTCAGATAATGGGGAGAAGTCAGCGTTCCGACCCGGTATCCCTGCGATTGCAATAACGAAGCAAGATAGCTGACGGTCGAACCTTTGCCATCGGTCCCTGCAACATGGATCGTATAAAAGCCGTTCTGCGGATCGTTGAGTCTGTGACATACCTCTTTAAAATGAGAAAAAGAATAATTGCTGCTGTGACGGGAAAACATCCAGCGGATCGCTTCATCGATATCGGTAAACATATAAATATTATATAATGAATTCATGAAAATGATCGGCAATGACTGGGACGAGATCATCGGAGAAGAATTCGACAAACCATACTATCAGAAACTGCGCCGTTTCCTGAATGAAGAATATTCTCACAAAACGATCTATCCCGAAGCAAAGAATATCTATAACGCATTGAGGCTGACGCCTTACCATGAGGTTAAGGCAGTCATTCTCGGACAGGATCCCTATCACGAGAAAGGACAGGCACAAGGTCTGGCTTTTTCCGTTCCCAAAGGAATACAGATCCCTCCATCGCTTGTCAATATCTATCAGGAACTGCATGACGATCTGGGCTGTCCGATCCCGAATCACGGCCAGCTGCTTTCCTGGGCAAGGCAAGGCGTGCTGCTTCTCAATACATCGCTTACGGTGGAGGAGCATCGTGCCAATTCCCACAAAGGTCAGGGCTGGGAGATCCTGACAGATACGATCATCCGGAAGCTGAATGAAAAAGAGGAGCCGGTCGTCTTTATCCTCTGGGGCGCCAATGCCCGCAGCAAGAAGTCATTCATCACCGATCCGAAACATCTCGTCATCGAATCGCCGCACCCGTCTCCGTTAAGCGCTTATAACGGTTTCTTCGGTTCGAAACCATTTTCCAGAACGAATCGCTTTCTGGTTCAGAACGGAATGACGCCGATCGACTGGCAGATCAGATAGAATCAATGTTGCAGACATATAAAAAGCCTTTCCCTGAGAAAGGCTTTTGATTATAGGGATTCTTTCTTCTGAATCAGGAAGCTACGGTATTCCCCGATGACCGTTTCCAGATCATCATAAGTCCTGATCTGGTTCAAACGGGCTTTATAGGAAGCGGCTCCATACATGCCGGTAAGGTAATGAGGAGCGAGCCCCCGCATCTGCGACAGCGCATTCTTCTCGCCATAGAGGCCGATCAGCTTCTTCGCATGAATCAGACAGTAATCCAACTTGTCCGAATCATCGTACGTCTTGGACTCCGTGCCATGCAGATGATCGTCGATCTGTTTCAGCAGAAAGGGATTCCCTACCAGCGCTCTGGCGATCATCACGGCATCGCAGCCTGTTTCATCGATCATGTGCTGATAATCCTCCATGCTTTTCACATCTCCGTTGCCAAAAACGGGAATCGACAGTTCTTTCTTCAGCACACGTATATGCGACCAGTCGGAATGACCCTCGTACATCTGCGAACGGGTACGGGCATGCAAAGCGATAAGACTGACACCGGCATTCTCAAGTTTTTTCGCCAGCGACAGATAATTCATATGCTGGAGATCCCAGCCCAGACGCATCTTGACGGTCACGGGTTTAGAGACGTGTTTCACGACTTCTTTCACGATCTCGACGGCATGATCCTCGTCTTTCATCATCGCGGATCCCGCTCCGGTCTTCACTACTTTATTGACGGGACATCCCATATTGATATCGATCAGGTCGCAATTCGTTTCCCTATCGAGAACCTGAGCGGCATAGATCATCGTATTCACGTCGCTTCCAAACAGCTGCATAGAGACAGGATGATGTTCATTCCCTATCTTCAGCATCTCCATGGTCCTGGCGTTGCGGTAATAGATCGCCTTGTCAGAGACCATTTCGGTATATACCAGTCCCGCTCCGAATTCGAAACACAGTTCCCGGAACGCTTCATTGCTGATGCCGGCCATCGGCGCGACGATCAGCGGTTCCCTGATTTCAACTTCTTTGATTTTCAGCATACTTCATAACCAATTGGATATCGTTTTCATCGAAATGATAGGTCTTGTCGCAGAATTCGCATCTGATTTCCATTTCCTTGTCTTTGGCGATCTCTTCCAGATCTTCTTTCGGAAGCGTCAGCAGATTACGCAGAAAGCGCTCTTTGGAACAGTCGCAATGGTAATAGACGTATTCTTCTTTCAGTACGGTGAAATCAGGAAAGAGACTGTGCATGTATGCATGCAAGTCATCGTTTCGTTCCAGAACGGTCGAAATCGGTTCCAGTTTCAGATCTTCGAGATAGCGGATATCTTCTTCTTCATGATCCGGAAGCAGTTCGATGATCATCGCCCCTGCCGATTTCACGCTGTCATCGGCATCGACCAGAACGCCTACCGCAACGATCGATGGCACCTGCTCCGAGATCAGGAAATAATAGGCAAAATCATCCCCGATCTCCCCGCTTTGCAGACGGACTTCGGAAGTATAGTTCTGTTTCAGTTTCAGATTCTTGGTGACTTTGAGATATCCATCCGTTCCTACGGCTTTTCCCACCGCAAGCTTATGGGTATCGGGATACGTCTCATAGATATGCGGATCGCCACAGAAACCCTTGACCTGGCCGTTGCTTTGTCCGACACAGAGAACGGTTCCGATTGGACCGTTTCCGTTGATCGTAACTGTAACGACTTCTCCTTCATCTTTCTGGCGCAAAGCCATCAGTGCAGTAACCGCCAAGGTACGCCCCAAAGCCGCGCAGGAAGTCGGCCAGAGATCATGTAGTTTTCTGGCTTCCTCGACCATTTCTTTCGCATTCAGGATGCTTGCACGCACATGGCCGTTTCTGGCCGTACCGATCAGTACATTCTTTTTCATACACTCACCTATAGGAAAAAACGACTTATTTCGTCGTTTTTTTCGTTTCTTTCTTCTTGGTCTCCGTCTTCTTCACGGATTTAGCAGCGCTTTTCTTCGGCGCCTTGTGTTGTTTCTTGATCAGTTCATCGATCTCTTCCGCCGTCAGCGTTTCCTTTTCGATCAGCTTTTCCGCGATCATGATCAGATCTTCTTTGTTTTCTTTGATGATCTTGCGGGCATGTTCGTGGCAGCTGTCGATGATCTTGCGCACTTCCGTATCGATCTCGTAGGCGACCTGGCTGGAAGCGTTCGATGGCGAAGCGTAATCTCTTCCTAAGAAGACGGAATCATTCCCTCCGTCGTACTGGATCGGTCCCAGATCGGACATGCCGTACGTGGTGACCATATCCTTCGCCAGACGGGTCGCCGCCTGGATATCTCCGGACGCTCCGGTGGTGATATCGTCAAAGAACAGTTCTTCCGCAGAACGTCCGCCCATGTAACAGGTGATCGTATCGAGAAGTTCTCTACGCGAGTTGAGGATCTTCTCCTTACGCGGAGTGATCAGGTTATAACCGCCAGCATTGCCGCGCGGAATGATCGTTACTTTCTGGACTACCGCTCCATCCGGAAGGTTCAGACCTACGATCGCATGACCTGCTTCATGATAAGCAACCAGTTTCTTCGTATATTCGTCATAGGTACGCGATTTCTTCGCCGGACCCATCATGACTCTGTCGATCGCCTCATCGATCTGTTCGACATCGATCTGTTCCTTGTTTTCTCTGACTGTCAGGATCGCCGCTTCATTCAGCACGTTTTCCAGATCGGCGCCAGAAAAACCGGGAGTCCTTTTTGCTAAAGCCGCCAGATCCACATCCGGAGCCATTTTCTTGTTGCGCGCATGGACCTTAAGGATCATTTCTCTGCCCTTCAGATCAGGCAAGGATACCGTGATCTGCCGGTCGAAACGTCCCGGTCTCAGCAGCGCCGGGTCAAGAACGTCCGGACGGTTGGTCGCCGCGATAACGATGATCCCGGCATTATCCTGCATGCCATCGAGTTCGACCAGCAGCTGGTTCAGGGTCTGTTCCCTTTCGTCATGACCTCCGCCCAGTCCTGCGCCTCTTTGCCGTCCGACCGCATCGATCTCGTCGATGAAGATCATGCACGGAGCGGTCTTTTTCGCTCTGGCAAACATATCTCTGACACGGCTTGCGCCGACGCCCACAAACATTTCCACGAAGTCGGAACCGGAAATGGAATAGAACGGTACATTCGCTTCACCGGCGACCGCTTTCGCCAGCAGCGTCTTACCGGTACCGGGCTGACCGACCATGATGATGCCTTTCGGGATCCTGGCACCCATTCTGGAGAACCGTTTCGGATTCCTCAGATATTCGATGATCTCCTGCATTTCCTGTTTTTCTTCATCGCAGCCCGCCACATCGCTGAACCGGACCCGGATGTTATCTTCCAGATGCGCTCTGGATTTCGAGAAGTCGAAAGCCTGCTTGTTGGAGTTCATGCCCCCCATCCGGTTCATCAGGATCACGCCGACGACCGCAAACGCGACCAGCGGCAGCACGGAACTGACGATTTCCAGCAAATAATTCGAAGCATTCGCATCGACGAACGTCACGTTGTCGACATCTTTCAGCTCTTCCATCAGCTCATCGACGGTCTTTTCCGTATTCGGAATGATGGACTTGAACTGGTAGGTACCATTCTTTTCCTCGTAGACGCCGGTAATGGTCATCGTATTGTAGTCGACAGTGACTTTCATGGAATCGATCTTCTTGGTCTGGATCAGCTGATTCAGCTGTTTATAATCCAGTTCGGTATTCGTATACCGGTTCGGATTCGAAAAGACCATCATCATCAGGAAGATGGAGACGATCAGATAGGGAATCAGATTCAGTAACGAACGGTTATTATTGTTATTGTTCATCTATCAAACCTCATAAAATTCTTCTTTCAGTACGCCGACATAAGGCAGGTTGCGGTATTTCTGGTTGAAATCCAGACCGAAACCGATGACGAATTTATC
>CADBPB010000227.1 GCA_902796525.1 uncultured Erysipelotrichaceae bacterium
CTGGCGGGTATGTATGCGGATGTGCCGAATGTGGATGCGGATGTCTATGAGAAGGAAGTTCTCGATACGGCGACAAGGAAAGCGGTAGAAGATCTGGGCAAAGCGGCAGGCGGTCTGACCCTGAAGATCCCGAACAATGTAAAGAAGCAGCAGCAGCTTCTGGATGCGCGCTATGAGGGTGGGGAAGCGGTTTATCTTCCGGTGTGGTTTCTGACCTGGAGAAAAGGCGACCGCGTCGCATATGCGATCGTCAATGGCCAGAGCGGAAAGATCCATGTGGATCTGCCTGCGGATATCGGCCAGTTTACCTTGTATACGTTTGCCGGGGCAGCTTTGATCTATATCGTGCTAAGCCTGCTGTTGACGGTGACGTCGCGCTTCGTGATCTGGTTTGCGGCGTTGCTGGCATACCTGGTCGGACGCAGCTACCGCAAGGAACTGAAACAGATACGGGACAGAGAAAATCATGTGTTCGATAAGGGCTATCTTCTGCAGGACGGGGAAGAACTGCCGATGTCGCCGAAAGCGAGGGACCGTCTGAGAATGAGGAAGCTGCTGAAATCAGACAATATGGTCCTCAAAGTGGTGGTCCTGACCATTGCGATCATCTTCGGCAGCGGTTTCTTTGTTGCTCTGGGAGCGGCCTATGACCTGCTAGTTTCCCAGACCGGAGCGATGGTAATGACGACCCTCGTCGCTATTCTGGAGATCATCAGTTTTGTCCGGACGCTCTCGGTAGTCGCGTTCCTGCGCAACAAGAGGTCTCTGCTGTTTGCGATCCTGACGCTGCTGGCGATCGGCTATGCGTATGTCGTCGCGAATCTGCAGCCTGTACAGGACTGGTGGTATTATCTTGGGGCGCTGGCTGCTTTAGGAGCCGCAGCCCTGATGTGCATCGATCTGATCCTGAGGTTCAACGAGACCTCGACCAGGCCTTTGCCATCCTTCTACAGCCGGAAAGGAGGCAACGACAATGCGCAAGATCTGTAAGATATTACTGTTTGTATTCTGCATCCTGCTGTTCAGCACCAATGCAGGCATGACACTCAAGGCGGATGGGCAGATCATCATTGAAGATGATGAAGATCTTTTGAGCGATGCGGAAGAAAAAGCGTTGCTGGAACATATGGAACCGATCAGCGAATACGGCGGTGTTGCCTTCGTGACGGTCAGCCAGTACGGAGATACCAGCGTCTATGCCAAGAACCAGTACCGCGAATACTTCGGCAAATCCAGCGGTTTCCTTTTCCTGATCGATATGGGCAGAAGAAACATCTGGATCTTCTCCGATGGAACGATCTATAAAACGATCAATAAGGCCTATGCCAACACGATCACCGACAATGTCTACCGCTATGCGACGCGCGGCGAATACTATGAATGTGCCGCCAGCGTCTACGATCAGGCAAAGATTCTGCTGGAAGGCGGGCATATCGCCCAGCCGATGAAGCACATTTCCAACGCGCTGATCGCTCTGGTATGCGCACTGCTTTTGAATTTCGTTCTGCTGCTGATACAGCGCAAAGAGAAATATGTGCCGGTCAAAGAGATCGCGGCAGCTATGACGACGGCGACCGCTGTCAGCATCCTTTCCAAGAAAAAGACCAAATCAAAGCGCCATCTGCATGTGGAGTCCGACAGCAGTTCGGGCGGCGGTTACTCCGGCGGTGGCGGTGGCGGAGGAGGCGGTTCTTCCGGCGGTGGCGGAGGCCACAGTTTCTAATAAACATAAGCGAGGTAAATCATATGAAAATCAGCGAAATCATTGAAATCATCAAAAAGAACTGCAAAGGATACGGAGTCATCGATGAGACGGCGACCAGGGACAAGGTCCTTTACGGAGAGACTGACAGGGAATGTACGGGGATCGTGACGACGATCTATGCCAGTTATGACGTGATCAGAAAGGCTCAGGAACTGGGGGCGAATTTCATCATAGCCCATGAGTCGCTGTTCTGGAATCATGGCGATCATACCGACTGGCTGCAGGAGAATGAAACGTTCAGGATCAAGAAGCAGCTGCTGGATGAGACCGGGATCACGGTATGGCGCGACCACGACTACATCCATTCCTGCGTGCTGCACGAAGGAGAGTGGGTCGACGGCATCTTCTACGGGCTGGCCTATGAACTGGGCTGGCTGGATTATGTTGCCGGAGACAAAGGCATGCCGATGCTGTATGAGATCCCGGAAACGCCGACCAGGGAACTGGCACAGTATCTGATGGAGAAGATGAACCTCAAAGGCATGAAGACGATGGGCGATCTGGATGGCGTCAGCAGGCGGATCTATATCCCGATGCATATCATCGGACCGCAGGACAATCAGGAACTTTCCTTCGTAGAAGAAAACAAGGTCGATACCGTTCTGGCAATGGAGATCACCGATTTCACCTTGGCCATCTATATGCGCGACGGAGCGCAGGCCGGACTGAACAAGCGCGTCCTGGCCGCCGGACACTTCAATGTCGAAGAACCGGGCATGAAATGGCTGGCGGAACAGCATCTTCCGTCTTTGCTGCCGGGATTGCCGATCGCTTTCGTTCAGGCAGGCGATTCCTACACGATGCTGCTAAGAAAATAGTATTGATACGCAATAGCGTCTGCTGCCGAGCGTATGAAAAAATCATTGGCGGATCCCGCTGTTCCTCTAATGATTTTTTCGTTGCCTTTGCAAAAAAGAGTTAAGATAAGAAAGGTGTTTCGGAAACCGATTTCCGGAACGAAAGGAGCTTATATGAAAAAACAGTGACATTCCTGCTTGCGGCAGCGATGTTGATCAGTCTGGCTGCCTGCGCTAAAAAAGAAGAACCTGCATCGGAACCGGCAGCATCTGTTGCCGTACCGGAAGAACTCTACGGAAGCTACTACGAAGAGATCGCCGGAAGAGGTCATTTCACTCTGGATGAAAACGGCATCGTCTGCAACTGGTCTTCCAGCGCATCGGAAACGACCGAGTACAGACTCCCGGTTGAATATGATGAGGAAAATGCCAGGCTGACGTACGAGAACGGCGTAAGAACCGATACCGTCTATGAATCTGAAACCAAAAGCAGTTCCACCGTCATTTACGAAGATGGGACAGGCTATTTCGAAATCGACGGCAATAAGCTGATCTGGTACAACGATAAAGAAGAAGGTGGTCCTTCCACTTTCATAAAAGACGAAGGCGCAGTCAATCCTTGATCCTGATCCATATAAAACCGGTGGATCAGCATCGGAAGGAGCGAAAGCTTCTTTTGTTTTTGCATCGTTATATATTTCTGAAAGCGAAACATGTTATGATAAAGACAGATAGAAACACAACATAATTCAGCAACATTCAGTGTCATTTTTTTGCGATACAAAGGAGGTTACCAGATGAAAAGAAAGATAGGGACGATGATTCTGCTGGCATTGCTTATCTGCTCCTGCAAGGGCAAGAAAGAACCGGAGGCAAAATTCGATCTGGCCGGCAAGACTTACTACAACACAGTCGACAGTTACGGTCACGAGGATCATGCGAAAGTGTGGTTCGGCAAGGATGGGACATTCGTTTTCAACGACAGCTATAAAGACGGCTATTACGATATCACAGGCAACTGGACGCTAAAGGAAGATGTCTGCAGCCTGGAAGTCAAGGAGACGGGACAGGGTTCCTACGGTACCATTATTTTTGAAGTCAAAGACAACGATACCTTGGTTCTTAAAACGGGCTTGAGCGGTTCCGCGTCCGATGATGTTTTCTCGACGACGGAAACCAAAGGTTCAGATAAAGAAGATTCCGGCAAGAAAGAGGACCCAAAACCGGAGGATACGAACAAGGAGATCCCTTGCACGGAGATCTACACCCTCTACAACAACTATTGGGCGGAAGAAGGTACGAAATCATGGCACCTCGATATCAAGCCGGTACCGGAGAATACGACCGACAAGATGACCTACAAGTCCAATGACGAATCGATCGTCACGATCGATGAGAACGGCAATGTCGCGACCGGCAAGATCGGCAAGACGACGATCGAAGTGACCTGCGGCAGCCAGAAGATCACCGTCGGTTTCGAGACCAGGGCGGACGGTCCTACATCGCTGGTGCTGAATCCGGCGACGATCATGATCTACCCGGGCGATTATATCAACCTGAAAGTAGATGTCTATCCGGAAACGGCGGAAAAGAAAGTAACTTTCACATCGGCAGATCCGGCAATCGCGACGGTCGACAAGGAAGGAAAGGTGGTCGGTGTTGCGCCTGGGCAGACCGAGATCACTGTGAAGGCAGAGAATGGCGTCAGCGCCGTATGCAAGGTCTTTGTTGAGGGAGAAACCGTCATTTTCGAGATGGAAAACAATGTCAGCGTCAAAGCCGGAAGCGGCGAGAAGATCCCATACAAAGCGACCTGGGTCATGTATTATGAAGGCAATGTCACCAAAACCGATGTCACGGAGTATGTCGATTTCCATACCGCTTATACTTCCGCGCTGGATATCGACGGTCATGGCAACGTCTATGCCAAAGGAGCGATCTATGAAACGACAGATGTTCCGGTATCGTTCTCTTACAACGACGGAGGTTCTTTCTATGTCGAGTCGCAGACGTTCTATGTGCATGTTGTAAAAGAGTAGGCGATCCTTAGGATCGGGGAAGACGGCGCTTGCATGAGTCCGTCTTGATACAGACATACAAAAAAGCGTTCATTATTGAACGCTTTTGTTTTTATCGAGATAGTATTGCAGGATGCGTACGGCAGCCTGCTGGTCGATGACTTTCTTGCGCTTCTTGCGCGAGACGTTGGCCTGGATCAGGAACTCTTCGGAGTCCTTGGTGGTGTTTCTTTCGTCCTGCAGAACGACTTTGATCCCCGATTCCTGTTCCAGGATCTCGGCGATCTCTCTTGACAGCTTGGCACGCGGTCCTTCGTCGTCATTCTCCAGCAGCGGATAGCCCATCACGACCAGATCGGGTTTTTCTTCCTCGAAGTATGCAAGGATCTTATCGATCGCTTCGTCGTAATCATCGGGATGGAAACGGATCGTTTTGACCGGCTGAGCCAGACGGCCGGTATCGGATTTGGCGATGCCGCAGGTAACGCTGCCTAAATCTAGACTGATATATTTCATCGCTGTTATTATACTCTTTTAATCGCGGAGATATAAATCTCTGGTATAGACTTTTTCTTTGACATCGTCGAGTCTGCTGTCGTAGCGGTTGGCGATGATGGTGTCGGAGAGTTTCTTGAAACGGCTGAGATTGTTGACGACTTTGGAACCGAAGAACGTGTCTCCGTCATTCAGGGAAGGTTCATAGATGATGACTTCCACGCCTTTGGCTTTGATCCGTTTCATGACGCCCTGGATCGAAGACTGGCGGAAATTGTCGGAGTTGGCTTTCATCGTCAGACGGTAGACGCCTACGGTCTTCTTCTTTTCCTTGTTTCTGTCGTACTGCGCGGAATTTCCGTAAGCTCCCGCAAGTTCCAGGACGCGATCCGCTACGAAATCCTTGCGGGTCCGGTTGGATTCGACGATGGCTTCGATCAGCTTTTCCGGTACATCCTCGAAGTTCGCGAGCAGCTGCTTCGTATCTTTCGGCAGACAGTAGCCGCCGTAACCGAACGAAGGATTGTTGTAGTGGGAGCCGATACGGGGATCCAGACAGACGCCGTTGATGATGGAACGGGTATCCAGGCCTTTGCTTTCGGCATAGGTATCCAGTTCGTTAAAGAATGAAACACGTAATGCCAGATAGGTGTTCGCGAATAGCTTGACCGCTTCGCTTTCGGTGAGTCCCATGATCAGCGTATCGATCTCTTCTTTCAGCGCGCCGTCGCAAAGCAGATCGATGAATTCCTGCGCTTTGGCGACATTCTCGGGATCACTCTGATCGGCGCCGACGATGATACGGGACGGATAGAGATTGTCATAGAGCGCTTTGGATTCTCTCAGGAATTCCGGAGAGAACAGGATCCTGCTGCTGTGCTTTCGTTCGCGGATCCGCGCGGTAAAACCGACGGGAATCGTCGATTTGATAATGATGCAGGCTTCCGGAGCGTATTGCAGCGCCAGATCGATGACCGTTTCTACGGCGCTGGTATCGAAGAAGTTTTTGTTCGGATCATAATTGGTCGGAGCGGCGACAACGATGAAATCCGCTCCCGTATAGGCTTCTTCCGGGTCAAGGGTCGCTGTAAGATCCAGTTCCTTGTGAGCGAGATAGTCTTCGATATAGTCGTCCTGTATCGGCGAGATGCGGCGGTTGATCATGTCGACTTTTTCCTGCAGGATGTCGATGGCTTTGACTTCGTTGCGCTGTGCAAGCAGAGTCGCGATCGACAGACCGACATAGCCGGTTCCGGCAACCGTGATCTTTCTGCGTTCGCAGCGCATCCTTTTTTCTTTCTGAACCGTTTCGCTGATCTCGTCATGCGTGAAACCTAAAATCTCCTGCAGATCTTCCAGCTGTCCGATGGAAGGCATATAGGCAGCATTTTCCAGTTTGGAAAGAATGGCGCGGTTGATTCCGACGCTGTCTGCCAGCTCGGCCTGGGAAAGATTCCGTTCCTTTCTCTTCGACTTGATGACTCTGGCCAGTTTGTGTTGATCGATTCGTTTCATAGAAATACCTCTTGTTACTTTCAGCAACATTCACATATTATTATATTATATTTCTGTTTATATTTGTAACAATATGTATTTTGTTGTATGATAGTGTTATGTTGAAGAAGAAAAAGATCCTGATCACCGGTTCCTGCGGTTTCATCGGCTACCATCTTTGCAAGAAGCTTTTAGGCGGATGCGATGTCGCGATTACCGGGGTCGATAATATGAACGATTATTATGAAGTTTCTCTGAAAGAAGCACGTCTGAAAGAACTGGAAGATCTGCATAAGGATTTTTCCTTTGTCCGCATGGATATCGCGGAGAAAGATAAGGTCGAGGAACTCTTTGCGGAAAACGGTTTCGATCTGGTCGTTAACCTTGCCGCGCAGGCGGGCGTCCGATATTCCCTGGAAAACCCGGATGCGTACATCCAGGCCAACATCCTGGGCTTCTATAACATCCTCGAGGCCGTCCGGAACCATCCGGTCGAACACCTGGTATATGCCTCAAGCAGTTCCGTTTACGGAAACAACAGCAAGGTTCCTTTCTCGACCGAAGACAAGGTCGATGAACCGGTATCGCTCTATGCGGCAACCAAGAAAGCAGATGAACTGTTTGCGTACAGTTACAGCCAGCTTTACGGAATCCCGGCGACAGGGCTCCGTTTCTTTACGGTCTATGGCCCTTACGGACGTCCGGATATGGCGTACTTCTCTTTTACCAGAAAACTGCTGAACGGAGAGAAGATACGGATCTTCAACTATGGCAACTGCGAGCGTGATTTCACCTATGTCGATGATATCGTCGAAGGAATCGTCAAGATCCTGGAAAAAGGACCTCTGGCTCCTTACAGCATCTACAATATCGGCAACAATCACCCGGAGAATCTGATGCGTTTCGTCGGGATCCTGAAAGATGCGCTGGTATCGGAAGGGCTGCTTCCGGAAGACTATCTGCTGGAAGATCATCTGGAACTGACGGAGATGCAGAAGGGCGATGTGGTCACGACGTTTGCGGACGTTTCGGCGCTGGTCAGGGATTATGATTTCAAGCCGGATACGTCTCTGGAAGACGGTCTGAAACATTTTGCGCAGTGGTATAAAGAGTATTACGGAAACGGTTCCGTTTCATAAGAACCTCCCTTTCTATACATTTTTTAATATTATATAAATAAAATCATAGTGAAAACCCTTTCATTTCTTATATAATTATTTAAAAGAAAGATTTTTTGCGTGGGTCAGAGTATGAAAAACAAACTATTATCGCTCTCATTGACGTTACTGCTGCTATTCAGCAACATGCCTGTCAACAGGCTGAACAGCGAAGAAACGATCGATATCGAGGAAACCGTAGAAACGGCCGCAGA
>CADBPB010000228.1 GCA_902796525.1 uncultured Erysipelotrichaceae bacterium
AGTGTTCAGGATCGATGCCGCCGATGAGGAACAGAACCAGATCCTTAGGACCGATTTCCGGTATGACCTTTCAGGCAATGAAGATCCCGGTTTTTTTCAGCGCTATCTGTCATTCATGGACCGGGCAAAAGAATATGCCATCGGCAGCAGTCTATCGACAAGCGATCGCTTCCTGACGCTGGTCACCTGTATCCAGCATGAACCCCGTTACCGGGAAGTCGTGCTGTGCAAAGAAACGAAAGTCGAGAAGTATGACGGATAGTACTAGAGGAAACGGAATGTTCCGTTCCGTTTATCGCGCATATGATCCGTTGCTATACGGATTTCCTGGAAGCTTTCATTCTGCAGATCCGCCAGGACGACGTGCGTATATCCCAGATAGAAGAAGATCAGTTCATAGAGACCGTCTTTGATTTCGGTGAGTTCGTAAGTCGTCAGGATCTCGGAATCCGAAGCCTGTCTGGTTAACAGGAAGTAGATCCTGCCGGTGTTGCCGTTAAGAGTGAATTCGGCGATCTTGCCGGTGAAGCGGTCTTCTTCCGGTGAAAACAAACGGATGATATTCTGCATAGACGCTCCTTTCCTGATGGATGTGTCAGACCAACAGTTGTTTTTCTTTCGATACAAGTATAACGCATCCGTCTGCAGATAAAAAACATGATCACGCTCCCCGGTTTTGATGTAGAATAGATAACAGGAAGGGGTTTTAGCTCAGCTGGGAGAGCGCATGGTTCGCAATCATGAGGTCACGGGTTCGATCCCCGTAAGCTCCACCATCGACAATCAAGAGGCCGTCAGGCCTCTTTCTTATTGCGTGTGTTCAGTATTCTTTGTAGTAGAATATAGGTGATGAACAATGGGGATAACATATGAATATCATCGAAATCAGAGACAATGTTTTTCTTTTGAACACTTTGCATACTTCCTATCTTTTTAAAGTGAATGAGCACGATCATCTGGAACATGTTCATTATGGCGGCAGGGTGCTGCCGGAAGATCATGACGCGTTGAGCGTGAAACACTGGACGGGCTACGGTACGACCATCATGTACGACGAGAAGGACCAGACCTATTCACTGGATCATATCCCGCAGGAATACGGGACATATGGAAAAGGGGATCTGAGGGAACCGTCGCTTGAAATGGAATGCAAAGGCTCTTATACGCTGGATCTTACGTATGATTCCTACGAGATCATCGAGGGCGATACGAAGATCGAAGGTCTGCCGAACGCCTATGGCTGCGACAGGACCTTGCTGGTGCATCTGAAGGATGTCCATAACGATATCCATCTCGATCTCTACTATGCGGTCTATTATGACACGGATGTCATCAGCAGACGCTGTGTCCTGATCAATCGCTCCGGTTCGACGGTCGTTCTGCACAAACTGCTTTCCTACTGCCTGGATCTGAGTGAAAACGATCTGACCCTGATGTCTTTCACCGGCGCCTGGAACAAGGAGGCGCATCTGACGGAAACGGATCTGGAACGGGGGAAGCAGGTCGTTGAATCGCGCAGCGGTTTCTCCGGAAACAAGACCAATCCGGGTTTCATCGTCAGAAAAGACAATACCACAGAATGCAACGGAAAAGCCTGGGGCTTCAATCTGGTCTACAGCGGAAATCATTACTCTTCCGTAGCGAAAGACGAGTATGGCGTCCTGCGTATCCAGGGAGGCATCAGTCCGGAGCGTTTCGAACTGAAACTGAAGAACAAGGAAAGCTTCTGCAGCCCGGAAGCGGTCCTGAGCTATACGGAGAACGGTCTGAACGATCTTTCCGCGCATTTCCATGATTTCGTCAACGAACATATCGTCCGTTCCGACTGGAAGAAGAAGGATCGCCCGATCCTGGTCAATTCCTGGGAAGCGTTCGGAATGAAGTTCACAAAAGACTCCTTGCTGAAACTGGCGCAGAGCGCAAAAGAGCTCGGCATAGAGATGTTCGTGCTGGATGACGGATGGTTCGGCAGAAGGGACAGCGATCTGCGTGGCCTTGGCGACTACGACTGCAACCGCAAGAAGATCCCGGGAGGCATCCGCTCCCTGAGCAAGAGCATCCATGACATGGGTCTCTTGTTCGGCATCTGGGTGGAACCGGAAGCGATCAATCCGGATTCCGCATTGTATGAGAAACATCCGGAATATGCTTTGAATGAAAACGAACGGGGACTGCTGCTGGGCCGGCATGAACTGCTGATGGATCTCGGCAATCCCGAGGTCAGAGATTATATCGTCGAGAATGTCACGAAACTGATCGACGAGAACGATGTCGATTATATCAAATGGGATATGAACCGCCTGATGGCTTCCTTGAGCGGCATCGAAAACCATGAATATATCAAAGGACTGTATGAGGTGCTGGAACGCATCTTTATCCAGCGCCCCTGGGTACTGCTGGAATCCTGCAGTTCGGGAGGGAACCGTTTCGATCTGGGCATGCTGTGCTACAGCCCGCAGATCTGGGCTTCCGA
>CADBPB010000229.1 GCA_902796525.1 uncultured Erysipelotrichaceae bacterium
GATGCCACTGTTTAGCCAATTCCGGATAGAGAGTCTCTAAATCGGTCTCTCCAGGGATGGGCAATTGATGTGAACAATACGGACAACCTCTACCATGTTGACTACGATTGCTTATCATCGCGTCCCAGGAATGACCTTTTTCACATTTCCACCATGCTTTAGTATGACTAGCTACGCCCAGCGAAAAAGGATCAAGAGAAAGCTTACTATTCTTCTCATAATCCCATTCCTTCATCAATTTTTGATTTTCGCCTATAACTTGCCCCGGTTTCTTTCCCATGGTTTTTTGATTATTTCTTAGTTTATATGAATCAAGATTCATCCATTAATACAATTATAGTATTACTCCCCCTTCGTTTGTATTAGATACTTATATTACCAATACCATGTATTTGAGTATTTTCATTATGTACTCTTTTTTAAGTAACAATATGAAAAGATTATTTGTTTTTCCTGACGGTTTGCTATGATTGTCTTAGAAGAGGAACGAAGCATGAAAATCTATGATATCTCCCAGGAAGTATTCAACTGCGAAGTCTACCCGGGCAATCCCGGACCGGAGCGCGTCATCCTGCGTAAAAAGAGCGAAGGCGGTTCCTGCAACATGTCCGCTTTCAGCATGTGTGTCCATAACGGAACGCATGTCGATGCGCCTTATCATTTTATCGATGAAGGAAAGCGGATCGATGAAGTCGATCTGAACCGTTTCATAGGCAAAGCCTATGTCGTTTTCCATGAAGGCGATATCGGAGCAGAGGATGCGAAAAAGATGCTGGAAAAGGCCAAAAAAGCGGATGAAGAAGCGGCCCGAAGAATCCTTGTGAAAGGAAAAGCTGTCCTGACACCAGAAGCGGCAGAAGTGTTTGCGGAGAACCAGATCCTGCTTTATGGCAACGAATCGCAGACCGTAGGCTCAAAAGAAACCGGGAAGACCGTGCACATGACCATGCTGGGGGCAGAAATCGTCTTACTGGAAGGGATCCGATTGAAGGATGTCGATCAAGGCGTATATCTGCTGGATTGCGCTCCGATCAATCTGGGCGGATCCGATGGAGCGCCATGCAGAGCCGTATTGATTTCAGAGTATTAATATTATATAAAAGCCTCAACGGCTTTTTTTATTTTTCTCAAAAATCACACAAATACTACTTGACGGTCATATGACCATGTGATACAATCAAGGTACATTGAGGGAGTAACATCCTTTACAGGAAGAAAAGCCGTCATAACGATCTTAGGATCCGGCTGACTTTAAATCGTGAGACTCATGCAGGCGATGTGTATGAGTCTTTTTTCATGCGAACATCGCAAGAGGAGGAAAAGAAATGAATATGATTCTAAAGTATGTATTGTCTGTGTTGCCTGTTGCGGCAGCCGTCTTGCTGCTGTTCATCATCGTGAAGAACGGTTATGTCAAGGCGTCTCCGGATGTGGCGATCATCATTTCGGGTCTGAAAAAGACCCCGAAAGTCCTGATCGGACGCGCCGGGATCAAGCTTCCTTTCTTTGAAAAGGTCGACCATCTGCATCTCGGACAGATCTCCGTCGACATCAAGACGGATACGTTCATCCCTACCAACGATTTCATCAATGTCAAGGTCGATGCGATCGCCAAGGTAAGGGTCGACACTTCCCCGGAAGGCATGTTGAAGGCAGAGAGGAACTTCCTGAACAAGGAACCGAACGAAATCGCCTATGAGCTTCAGGATTCCCTGCAAGGCAACATGCGCGAGATCATCGGTACCCTGGATCTGAAAACGATCAATACGGACCGCGATTCTTTCTCCGACCAGGTCATGGCAAAAGCCAGCAAGGATATGGAGAAACTGGGCATCGAGATCCTGTCCTGCAACATCCAGAACGTCATCGATGAGAACGGTCTGATCAATGATCTGGGTATGGATAATACTTCCAAGATCAAGAAAGATGCGCAGATCGCGAAAGCGGAAGCCGACAGAGATGTGGCGATCGCCAAGGCAAAAGCCGATAAGGCTGCCAACGATGCCAGGGTCGCTGCCGAAACGGAAATCGCGGAACGGAACAATGAGCTGGCCATCAAACAGGCGGAACTGAAGCTGGAATCCGATAAGAAGAAAGCGATGGCGGATGCCGCGTATGCGATCCAGAACCAGGAACAGGAACGTTCCATCCAGACGGCGACGGTCAATGCGCAGATCGCCAAAGCCGAACGTGAGGCGGAACTCAAGAAGAAAGAAGTCGAGATCCGTGAACAGGAACTGGCTGCGACGATCGAGAAACAGGCCGATGCGAACAAATATGCCAGCGAACAGCAGGCCGAAGCCGATCTTATCAAGATGAGAAAAGAAGCGGAAGCCAAAAAGTATCTGGCACAGATGGAGGCGGAAGGCATCGAGGCCAAGGGCAAGGCAGAAGCGGAAGCGATCCGTCAGAAAGGTATCGCGGAAGCGGAAGCGATGGAAAAGAAAGCGGAAGCCTACCAGAAATACAATGGCGCTGCCATGGCGGAAATGATGATCAAGATCATGCCTCAGCTTGCTGCGGAAATCGCAAAACCGATCTCAGCGATCGACAAAGTCACGATCTACGATTCCGGCAATGGCGAAAGCGGCGTATCCCAGGTCTCAGGCAATATGCCCGTCATCATGAAACAAGTCTTTGATACGATGTCAGAGGCTACAGGAGTGGATTTTAGGGAGATCATGAAAGCCAGCACCTATGATGCCAAAGTCAACAAAAACATCAATGTCACAGGCTTGGAAAACGTCAACGAATAAGCTGTTAAGCGAAAACGATGCTTCATATCGAAGCATCGTTTTTTTATTGATCAGCTAATGTATCAGGATATGCGCCCGATCCATGAAATGGATCAGCCACAGTTCTTTCTTGAACTCCTTATCGAATTCTTCCTTGGTAAAGAATCCCCGGATCTCCGTGATCTCCCGATAACGGTAGATCGCATAGACTGTCATCGACAGCACCGTGCTGTAGATCAGCAGGATGATCCACCACCAGGCGCCCAGCTTATCCGCATACAGGATCGTCAGCGTCACAGGAAGTACCATGCCCAGAAGCATGGCTGTAGCGAACGTGAATCCTTCTTTTGCCGCACCGAAAAGAGAGTATTTCCTGTTCCTTTTCCTTTCATAATATGTCTTGAATCTTTCCTGATCTTCTTTTCTCGATCTGAACATGTTTCCTCCTCCTTTCCGGTTCTATGATTGTCACAAATATTTATTGTTTATTATAACCGGCTAAAAAATAGAATGCAATCTTTCTTACATAAAAAATGCCTCTTTTGAGACATTACTTACTGTTTTTTCTTCAGATAGCTGTTATACAAAACGTTCTTGGACAAGCCATGTTTCCTGGCAACCAGCCCGATGGCTTCCTTGGTCTTGTGTCCTTCTTCGATCAGCCCATCGATCTCCTGAAACAGTTCTCCTTCATCGGTCTCTTCTTTTTCTTTCTCGTATCCCTCGACCAGAAGGACCATCTCCCCTTTCAGGTCGGACAGTTCGCACAGTTGGCTCAAATTGCCTCTGTGATATTCTTCATGAAGCTTGGTCAGTTCCCTGGCCAGACAGGCTTTGCGTTCTCCCAGAACCTCCAGACAGAGCTTCAGGGTCTTTTCGATGCGATGAGGCGCTTCATAGAAGATCAGCGTATACGGAAAATATCTGAGCTCTTCCAGCTCTTTTCTTGCCTGCGACTGTTTGGAGTTAAGGAAGCCATAGAAAAGATAGTGGTTCGTCTTCAGTCCCGAGGCGACCAGCGCATTCAATGCGGCATTCGGCCCGGAAACCGTAACGATACGGTAGCCTTCTTCGATCACGCGATTTACCAGATGATAACCGGGATCCGACAGCAAAGGGTAGCCCGCATCCGATACCAGAGCGACATCCCTGCCCTCTTCCAACAGTTTGATGATCCCCTCGGCAGATTCTTCCTCGTTGAAATTATGATAGGCGATCATCCTCGTATGGATATCGAAATGCGTCAGCAGCTTCAGCGTATTCCTCGTATCCTCGCAGGCGATCACCTGGACATC
>CADBPB010000230.1 GCA_902796525.1 uncultured Erysipelotrichaceae bacterium
CGAGAAAGCAGGAAAAGAAAATGTTTGATGTAAAAAAAGAGACGGAAGGGATCCTTTCCTTCATCCGTGATTATTTTGAAAAGTCGCACCTGAAGGGTGTGGTGCTGGGTATCAGCGGAGGCAAAGACTCCGGTGTTGTCGCGGGCTTATTTTCGCTAGCGCTGGGACCGGAAAATGTCGTAGGGATCACGATGCCTTGTCACACCAAGGATGAGTGTTCGAAAGATGCCAAACTGGTTGCAGAGAAATTCGGTTTCGAACTGATCAACGTCGATCTGAGTTCTACCTTTGATGCCTACAAGGAAGAGATTGCCAAACTGAATGTTCCGGAAGAAAGCATGCTGAAGAACAGCGACATCAACTTGAAGCCGCGTTTGAGGATGGCGACCAACTATTATATCGCCGCTTACTATTCCGCTTTGAAAGGCGGGACTTATATCGTAGCCGGTACCAGCAATCTTTGCGAACTGTTCGTGGGTTATTTCACCAAAGGAGGAGACTCCACCTACGACATCGGTGTCCTTAATAATTTCACCGTCGATGAAGTCATCGCGATCGGCGAATACATCGGCGTTCCTGACAAAGTCATTCATAAAGTGCCGAACGACGACCTGAGCGACCTGACGGACGAAGACAAGCTCGGCGTGAAGTATGCCGAGATCGCCGCCTATATGAAAGACGAAGCGCTGCCGGAAGAAACGGCACAGAAGATCGAGAAGCTGCACAAGAACGCGGCACACAAATTCCACATCCCGGTATACGAACGATGAAGATCGGCATCTATATCGGCAGTTTCGATCCGGTACACAAAGGGCACATCAGACTGGCCAGGCATCTGCTGAAGAAGAACTATGTCGACCGCCTGCTGATCGTACCGACCGGCAACTACTGGAACAAGCAGGATCTGACGCCATCCGAAGAACGGATAAAGCTGTTGAAGCTGTTTGAAACCAAGGATCTGAAAATTGAAACGGAATACAACGAGCTGCCCTATACCTACCAGTTGCTTAGGAAACTGAGACAGCGCTATCCAGATGACGATCTGTATCTGGTCCTGGGGGCAGACAATCTCTTGAAATTCGAAGAGTGGCAGAATGCCCGGGAAATAATGAAATACCCATGGATCATTCTGAAACGGAAGGGGATCGATATTGCGCGGAACATGGAACGTCTGAACAAGAAAGACTATACCGTCGTCGATGATATCAGAGAATACGATATCTCCAGTTCCTATATCCGGGAGAATATGGATGATTATGAAAAGGTGAAGGATATCATTCATAAGAAAGTCTATGACCGATACAAGAAATACTTAGATAAGAGATCCTGAACAGAAAGAAATGCGACCGCCCGTGAAAAGACAAAATCACAGCGGACGCATTTTTATTTCAGCGATGAAGCGAGTTATTCAGTATAATAAAGGTATGGCTTACCAGGTATTATATCGTACATATCGTCCGGCCCGTTTCAGCGAGGTCGTGGGACAGGACTACATCATCAAGACGCTTTTAAATGCGATCAAGACCGACAGGATCGCGCATGCCTATGTCTTTGCCGGACCGAGAGGAACTGGCAAGACCAGCGTGGCGAAACTCTTTGCGAAAGCGATCAACTGTCAGAATTTCAAAGACGAAGCCTGCGACGAATGCGACGACTGCCAGGCCTATCTGGAAGGCAACCATCCCGATATCATCGAACTGGATGCCGCCAGCAACAATGGCGTGGACGATATGCGCGAGATCATCGAGCAGGTCGCTTATGCGCCATTGCTCGGGAAATATAAAGTATACATCATCGATGAAGCGCATATGCTGTCGACCGCGGCATTCAACTCTTTGCTGAAGACGCTGGAAGAGCCGCCTGCGCATGTGATTTTCATCCTGGCGACGACCGATCCGCAGAAGATCATCCCGACCGTTCTATCGCGCTGCCAGCGATTCAATTTCGGAAAGATCAGCACCTACGAGATCCAGAAAAAGACCATCGATATTTTAAAGAAAGAGAATATATCCTACGAAGAGAAAGCCGTCACGGAGATCGCGAGAATGGCTGAAGGCGGCATGAGGGATGCCTTGTCTCTGCTGGAACAGTGCCTGGCTTATGACCCGGATCGGCTGACGCTGGCGGAAGTGGAAAACATCTTCGGACTGACTTCGGTGAAGCAGGAGATCGAGCTCTATCTCGATATCCATCAGGGGCAGATCAGCAAAGCGATCGGCACTTTAAGGAATCTATATGTCAAAGGAGCCGACTGCAAGCGTCTGGCTGCCGATCTTCTGGAGATCATCAAAGACGTGCTGATTTTTGCCGATGCCGGAAAGACCGAACTGCTGACGAGGCTGGATGCTTCCGAAGCGCAGGACATCATCAAGGCCGTTCCTGTGAACGTCTTATACAAAGACATCCGCGAACTGGAAGAAGTCCTTTCGAAAGACAGACAGAACCAGAACTTCCTTGTCTATCTGGAACTGTGCTTTGCAAAGATGGCGGGAAACCGTAAGACCCCCGGTGAAACAAAAGAGGTCAGGAAAGAACCCGCAAAAGAAAAAGAATCGGAACCGGAGCCCGTCGTTTCAGAAGAGAAAGAGAAGGAACCGGAACCTGTCGAAGAGAAACTGCCGGAAAACTATCTGATCGAACCTGACATGGACTTTCTGCTGGCCATCCTTCTGGATGCGAACCGGGATCTGAAGATCAGCGACCAGATCATCTACAATAAACTTGATTTATATATGTACGAAGCGGAAAAGAGAAAGTTCTACCAGCTGCTGATCGGCACGGAGCTTTTTGCTTCCAACAAGGATGCGATCATCATTTGTGGCAACAAGAACCAGGCCGACAACATCAATATCCGCGCCAACAATGAAGCCCTGTACGATTTCCTGAACGGCGAGTTCGGTATCGATAAGATGGTCTATGCGATCGATCACCAGCAGCGGCAGGAACTGATCGACCGTTATAAACAAACGCCGAAAGAAGAACGGAACAAACCTGTCTATGTCGAGAAGTATGCCAGCAAGGCGAAGCAGACGGTCGAGGACAAGCTCAGGAATCTCTTCGGAGATGAAGTGAAAGTGGAGGAATGAAATGGATCTGAATAAACTGATGCAGCAAGCCAGCGCATTGCAGAAACAGCTGGAAGATACCGGGAAAGAGATCGGCGAGATGGAATTCGAAGCCGAAGCATCGAACGGCCTGGTCAAAGTGGTCATCAACGGCGACAACAAGATCCGGCAAATCACGATCGATGAATCCATCCTGAATAAAGAAGACAAGGAAATGATCGAAGATCTGCTGATGATCGCGGTAAACAACGCCATCGAAAAAGCAGAAGAATATAAGAAAGAAAAATATGGAGCCATGGGCTCTTCTTTGGGGCTGCCGTTCTGATATGTATCCGAAACAATTCAGCAAACTGATCGGCACTCTGGAACAGCTGCCCGGCGTCGGCGAAAAGACCGCCCAGCGCTATGCGTTTTCTCTGCTGGAAAAGGAACCGGAAGATATCGCCGATCTGATCCTTTCTTTGCAGGAACTGAAGCAGATCAGAAGATGCAGGATCTGCGGTTTTCTGACGGACGAGGAAGAATGCAGCTTCTGCCGGGATGCGAATCGCGATTCCAGCAAGATCATGGTGCTGGCCTATCCGCAGGATGTCATAGCGATGGAGAAGACCGGTTCCTACAATGGACTGTACCATGTGCTGAACGGTCTGATCTCTTCCACCAAAGGGATCTTCCCGGAAGATATCAATATCGAAGGACTGCTGAAACGGATCGCCCCGGAAACGAAAGAGATCATCGTTGCCGTATCGCCGACCATGGATGGCGAGATGACCTCGCTCTATCTGAACAAGATACTCCATGACAAAGGGATCCTGATCACCAGGCTGGCGCATGGCCTGCCGATGGGCTCTTCTCTGGATTATGCGGACGAACTGACGCTGATCAAGGCCTTGAACAACCGAAGAAAGATCGAGAATGAATAAACTGCTGACCGTGTATGATGATAGCGAACCTCTGAACAACGTCGTCAACGCCCTGACGCTGGACATAGACGAAGTCTTTTATCTGTACCACCATGAGGAGCGCCGCACCGCTTTCACCAGCATCCGTAAGGTCATACGCGGTTATAAAAATATCGCACTTCATTTTATCCGTCCGGTCGATGATGCGGAAGAGATCGACAAGATCCTGAAAGACAACGA
>CADBPB010000231.1 GCA_902796525.1 uncultured Erysipelotrichaceae bacterium
CATGTGAGCCTGTATGTGGGCTATGATTCCAGCAATGCAACCGAAGGCTACATCACCAAGAACAACTGGTACGGCAAGAAGGAAATCAAACCGGCGAAAGGATCGCTGCAGCTGAAGGATTATACTTCGTCTACCGACAAGCTGATGAAGGCCATCCTTTCCATCTACGACCGGAAAGTCGACCCTGCATTGCTGATAAGAAGGATCAATATCTGTGCCGACCGCATCGTCTTGCGTTCTTCCCTGGAAGGAAGGATCGTCCATGAGCAGCTGGATCTGTTCACTTCCCTGGAAGAGAAAGAGGCTGACGAACAGAAAGAAAAAGAAGCCGATCTCAAAGAAAAAAAGATGCAGGAAGCGATCCTGCTGATCAAAAAGAAACACGGCAAAAACAAGATCCTGAAAGGCACCAGCTACGAAGAAGCCGCGACCGGCAGGGCGAGGAACGCCCAGATCGGAGGTCACAAGGAATGAGAAACTACGACGACATCATCGGTCTGCCGCGCTTCGTGTCCAAGAACCGCCCCCACATGTCCAACAACGACCGGGCGGCTCAGTTCGCCCCGTTTGCCGGACTGGTCGGTTTCGGGGAATCCATTTCCGAAGCAAGCCGTCTGACGGAATGTTTCGTGGAACTGAGCGAAGAAGAGAAGCAGGAATTGGACCGGAAGATCAGGATCCTGGAAAGCCATCTCAAGGAACGGCCGGAAGTGAAGATCGAATACTTCGTGGAAGACGAGAAAAAAAGCGGCGGTGCCTATGTGAGCACGACCGCCGTGATACGTCGGGTGGATCTGACGGAACGGGTCCTGATCGCTGTGGACAAACGGTCGTTTCCGTTCGCCTTGATCCGCGATCTGGAGAGTCCGTTATTCAAAGAACTGTATGAATGATCACAGTTCTTTTTCGTAATGATCTGTCCGTTTCACAAAACCCATCTTCTGCAGATATGCCTGATGTTTCTCATCCGGTCCGGCATAGGTGACCTTGCGGATGCCTTCCTTCTTCAGCTGATCGAAGAGGTAGGCGCCGATCGAAAAATCCCGGTAGGCTTCGATGGAGTAGTCCAGCAGCAGCTCCATTTCGGATCCGTTCTGCTTCCCGATCGTCAAACCGACCGGTCTTCCTTCGTGAGAGACCACATAGACCTTCGCATCGTTCGGGAAAGCGAAATCCTGATTCGGGAAGAAGCTTTCGATATCGTCGTGGTACCTGTTTAAGAAATACTGCACATAGCTTTCATTTACGTCGGCATGGATCAGTTCGAATTCCTTTTCGCTGCGCGACATCTTCCAGAGGAAACGCAGATTGATCAGGACCAGACAGAAATTCATGATGGCAGTCGGATAGGAACGGATGATCAGGGCATAGACCATGAAGATGAAACTGCCGATGCTGTTGACGATGCGCAGTTTGAAGACGCTGGTCATCACAAAGGATACCAGCACCAGCAAAGATCCCAGATAGCCGATCATTTCGATGATAAATTCTTTTGTCATAATTCTCCTTAAGCAGCGATTGCTGCAGATTCTCTTACAATTCCTATTATAAAGCAAGGAAGGTATATATAATAGTAATGGAAAAAGGTGCATATGAAAGAAAAAAAGGTACTTCTGCTGATCATGATCATCCTGTTTCTGACAGGATGCGGAGGAAAAAAGATACGCAAGGATGCCCGCAAGTATCAGGAAGGCAAATGTGTCGTATACTATCCGGACAACGAGAAGGTCCGCGACTATGCGATGAGCCTGTGCGCGAACGAAGAGGAAGCGACACATGACTTCGAAGTCAGGGAACTCGGGGATTTTTTATGCATCGTTTATGATACCGGGAAGAGTTTCTATCTGAGTGGAGATTACAAAGATCCTGAAATGACGATCATCGACAAAGATATCGTTTCCGATCAGCTGCGCTACGCGATGAAAGCCGATGACCGGGATATCGCCTATACGAGCCGTTTCATCCTGGATACGGCTCCGGACAGGCTTCCGGTCGAAGGATATGCGCTGAGCGCGGAAGACGG
>CADBPB010000232.1 GCA_902796525.1 uncultured Erysipelotrichaceae bacterium
GAAGACGATGTTCTGTGGGATACCTGCCGCTACATCCGCAGGATGGAAGAAAGGCTTTCTCAGAAAGAACACTTCTGCACCTATGACGCTTTGTGCTACAGGTATGGAACGCATTTCATTTTTCCCGAAAGCATGCTGAAGAAGATGCTGCCGATCGGATCGAGACTGATCCTGGGCTTTATGTTCCGTTCAGCCAAGGAACATCCTTCCGAATGCAGGGAAGCCAGGATCGATATCGACCGGAAGCTGCGGACTATCCTGGAGAACTGGTGATATTTTCCGCATTCTTTGACAAAGGTTTTCCCATAAGGTAAAGTTGAACTATAGAAGTTAAGGTTTGTTACTCGCTCTTTGAGGCTTATCCTTGAAAAAGATTTTTTGGGTTTTTCAAGATCGGTTCAAAGAGTTTTTTAGAAAAATGCTTGTGTTGATCAAGGAGGTATGATTTTGATGAAAAAGATGACCGTATTATTATTGAGCCTTCTCATGCTGATTTCGCTGACATCCTGCAAGGCCAAACAGGAGACACCGGAAGAAGAGGCGAATGAGTGGTCAAGGACCGGATTTTTTACCGATGAGAATGAGAATCTGCTGTCGATCATGAAATCTGATCTGGAGGACTATCCGGGATGGTATGTCGGCGGCATTTTCGGCGATGAGATGTTCGGATGGTATCTTCCGCAGGAAGGAAACAAGCTGCATGGCGATCTGATTCCCGACTATGAGGATGGGCATCTGATCGCGACCGTATCGGAAGAGGGAGAGGACGGTGTCCTGCTGGAGATCGAAGGAGGAGAGAAGTATCATTTCGTTCCGACCGAGATTCCGGAAGCACCGATCGGTATCAGCGTGAATACCGAAGGCTTGGGGCTGTTTACGGCAGTCTCGGAAGCGGAAGGCGCTTTTGAGGCAGAAGATCCGGTGTCCTCCATGATCCTCAGCCTTTATGAGCCGACGGTATATACTTTGACGGCAGTTACTGCCGAAGGCGGAGAAGACTGGTCTTTTGTCAAATGGACCAGAAATGGCAGCGACTATTCTACTGATCCGATGCTTACGATCGATTTTGCGGAAAGCGCCGATTATGTTGCGGTATTCGAATGGCAAGGAGAATAGATCTTTCCTGAACAACAGCGGTTGTCCCGATGAAATGAAAACATTACAATAGAAATATATATGATGTTTTGAGGAGTGCGATGAAAAGAATAATAAATCTGATGATTGTCATGATGGTTTGCGTTACGATCGCAGCATGCGGGAATATCGGAAACAAGAAGGATTACGGTCTTGATTATCTTGTGCTGGTAAATAAGCTGAATCCCTTACCGGAGGACTGGGAAAACAAGGTCCGTACGGTACACTTCACCAATACGGTGGGCGATGATGTGGAAGTCGAAGAACGGGCGTATGATGCTTATCTGAAACTGAAGAAAGATCTCAAGAAAGAAGGCATTTCTGTCGACTTGGATTCGGCACGCAGAAGCGTTGCCGCCCAGCAGCAGATCGTCGATGATTTTACGGAAAAATATGGTGCAGACTATACTGCGAAAGTCGTAGCGAAACCCGGTTATTCCGAGCATCATACGGGTCTGGCTCTGGATCTGTACCTGATCATCGATGGGGTCGATGTCGTAGAGAACGAAGACATGGTACAGTATCCGGAAATCTGGGCAAAAATCCATGAAAAACTGGACGACTATGGTTTCATTCTCCGCTATCTGCCTGACAAGGAACATATCACGGGTTACGCGTATGAACCTTGGCATATCCGCTATGTGGATGACAAGGAGATCGCAAAGGAGATCATGGATAAGGGAATCACATTAGAGGGATATCTCGGCGCCGTCAACGAGACCGAGGTCAGTATCGATTATGGAAAGTCCGTTTTGTATACCAAGGCGGAACTGGATGAAGTCTTCACCAGGATCAAGTGCCAGTTCGCTTCCTGGGAAGGCGTCGAGCTTCATGCTTTGCGTTATGCGGGCGATACCTGCAACAATGATGCGAATCTTGTCTGGATAAACTCTTTAAGCGAAGGAGCGAACTATAGCAGGATCAGCGAAGTGTTCAGCGATTTCCATACGCCGGAAGAGGGTTATGGCACTTTGGAGAAGGATCATGATTATGAAGATTTCCAATGGTGGCTTGCCTGCGGTGAAGACGGAGACTGGGATATTGTCAGTTTCGGCTATTGATAGGAGGATTCGATTATGGCTGTTATGATTCTGGTTGCTTTGCTTTCGTTCATTCCTTCCATTCTGATGTTTCTTTTTCTGAGAAACAATCGGAAAGAAGATGAAACCTATCGCAAAGACTGCAATGCGCTTTTAGGCAAAGGGCTTCTGATCTGCGTGATCGTCTTTCTTGGCGATTTCGCTATAAGCATTCCGTGGAACATGACCGGCATCGGCGATAAATATCCGCTGATCGATGAAATATTTACCTGTTTCATCATCAACGCCTTGATCGAAGAAGGCGCCAAGTTCCTGACTGCGAACAAGTTTATTACGAAAGACAAGTCCAAGACATCGAAGCTGGATGTGATCTCTTTCCTGGTGATCGCTGCGCTGGCATTCGGTCTTCTGGAAGATATCGTCTATGCCTTCAATACGAATCTCGGTCAGATCATCGTCCGAGGGATCCTGATGGGCCATGTCCCGTATGCGATGGTGACAGGCCAGCTCTATGGAAAAGGGATCGCCGAGAAGAAGAAATGGCTGGGCGTCCTTGGTTTTGTCATAGCGGTCCTGCTGCATGGCACCTACAACCTGATGCTGAAAGAAGACCTGCCGGATTGGTCCGCATTCGTCGTCGTAACGGAGACTGCTCTGGAATTCATCTATATGATCTATATGATCTTCTTTATCCGCAAGAAACGGAATGATCCGGAATACAACCGTCCGATCTTTACGGAATCACAGGAAGCATAAACAGACAGGCGGTCCTGAAAAGGATCGCTTTTATCTGTTATACTATTTTAGAGGATATGAGTTATGTATTATCTGATCGAACAGACACTGAAAGAAGTATCAAAGGAAGAATATAAGAAAAGCAGGAAACATTCTGTCGCGGTTTTCGGCAGGAAACAATGGGAAGAGTCAAAAGAGGACTATCCTTTCGCCAACGAGATCGATAATGAACTGGATGAAATGCTGGAAACAAAAGCCAGCGTCAATTTCGATTCGCTGTCAGGCACTTTTTCGATTCCTGACCGTTTGAATATGGATAATGACGATTACTGTTTCGCTTTCGCTTTGAATCAGAAAGGAATCGTTTTCGTGGATGACAGCGGATACGTGAAGAATGCCGTCGATGCCATTATCCGGACCAAGAAATGGAATGCGCCTTGCCTGGAACGATTCATCTATGATTTTCTGGATCATATCGTAAAGGACGATCTGCGGGTGATGGAAAAGTTCGAAAAAGAACTGGATGAAATGGAAACCAAGATCCAGAACGATGAGAAAGATATTTCCTTGAATGAAGCCAACTATGTCCGTGCCGCGATCCGCTATCTGCTGGTCCATTATGAGCAGCTGATGGATCTTTCACAGGAACTGGATGAAAACGAGAACGGTTTCTTCGACGAAAACAATCTCAAGTATTTCCATTCCTATATGAGCCGTCTGGATCGTTTATACAACAACGCCGCATCATTAAGAGATTATTCGATACAGATCCGCGATTTCCATCGCGAATCGATCGCCGTCAAACAGAACAATATCATGACGCTTCTGACGGTCGTCACAAGCGTTTTCATGCCTCTTACGCTGATCACCGGATGGTATGGCATGAACTTCAGATATATGCCTGAACTGAATCAGCGGATCGCATACCCGATGGTGTTTGTCGTATGCATCATCATCGTTGTCATATCGCTGCTGTACTTCAAGAGAAAGAAATGGCTTTAAATAAAAAGGGGGATAAGTTATGCGTGAATTGCTGATAAAGACGATGGCTCCTGTCTTATGCATCATGACCTTCTTTGATGCTGTCGCGATCTATTTCATGATAAGGGAATTCAAGAAGGGGAGCATCGACCGGCTGCCTTTGCTGACAGGGATCCTGTGCCTGGGGCTGTTTTATGACTCGCTGATCTTGTCCTGCGGCTTTTTCCTGTCATATGGGACGCTGTTTCATCATCTGAGTCAGATGAGATACATCCTGCATTGTACGCTGATCCCTTTGCTGTTTCCGATCTGTGCCTATTCTTTGACCGACAATAAAAAGATCATCAGGATCGTCTGGATCCTGTCCGTCATCGTCATGGTCCTGGGCTTTGCCGGGGGACTGATGGTCATTACGGAACCGAGAACCGTAGGACAGATCAGGCGTTATGCGACTTCCGACCTCACCGGCAGGTTCTCAAGTACGCTGACTTCTCTGCTGGATACGGTACCGGTCTTTATCATGATCGGGATCGGCATCTATCTATGGATCAGAAAGAAGAATCCAAACATGTTCCTGGCAGGATTTTTTATGCTGCTGTTCACGTTATTGGGCATCTTTTTAGGCAAGGATCCTTCCGGCGATCGCAGCCAGAGCCTGATGTTCTATATCAGCATGTTTGGAGAAGCACTGATGGTGTTCTTCCTCTGGCGGTTTATCCGAAAGAAACGATAAAACAAAAGCCCGTGAAGGGCTTTTTTAATGGAAATGACCTGCAGGCAAATGCCTGCTATATCAGGACAGGATCCTCGCAAGGAACTGCCTGGTCCTTTCATTTTTAGGCTGATTGAAGATCTCGGAAGGCGTTCCTTCTTCCAGAATGACCCCGTCATCCATGAAAATGACCTTGTCTGCTACTTCTGCAGCAAATTTCATCTCATGCGTTACGATGATCATCGTCATATCCTCCTCCGCCAGTTCCCTGATGACATTCAGCACTTCTCCTACCATTTCCGGATCCAACGCCGAAGTCGGTTCATCGAAAAGCAGGATCTCGGGATCCATGCACAGAGCCCTGGCGATCGCCACACGCTGTTTCTGTCCGCCGGACAAGGTAGCGGGGTAGGCGCTGATAAAATCAGCCATGCCGACCTTCTGCAGCTGTTTCATCGCTTCCTGCCTGGCTTCTTCTTTGCTTTTTTTCAGGACCTTGGTCTGCGCCAGCATGCAGTTGTCCAAGACATTCATATTGCTGAAAAGATTGAACTGCTGAAAGACCATTCCGACTTTCTGGCGATATTCGTTGATATCATTCAGTGTTTCGATATCCTGTCCCGATACGATGATCTGTCCTTCGTCGATATCTTCCAGCAGGTTGATGCATCTCAGCAAAGTGCTTTTTCCAGAGCCGCTTGCACCGATCAGACAGACGACCTCGCCTTTTTCAACATCGAAAGAGACATCGCTGAGTACGACATTTCCTTCGAAGCTCTTTCTGACATTTCTGATCTCAATGACACTCATCTTGTCTTCTCCTTGGCGATCTTCATGCCGTAGAAGTTCGTATCCGACTGCGGAAACGAAGTCCTGGTATGATTCATTCTCTGTTCGATATGATGGAAGACGAAACTGGAAAGCGTCGTCATCAGAAGATAGATCATCGCCGTCACGAAATAGGTTTCCGTGAAACGGTAGGTGGTTCCTGCCACGGAATTGGATTGAAACATCAGTTCGGTGATCGATATGATCATCAGTACGGAACTGTCCTTGATATTGACGATGAACTCGTTGCAGATGGCAGGGAAAGCGTTACGGATGGCTTGCGGAAGGATGATATCCATCATCGTCTGTATCGACGACATGCCTAAGGAACGGGCCGCTTCATTCTGTCCGGGATCCACGGATTGGATGCCGGAACGGATGATTTCGGACATGTATGCTCCGGTATTGATGGAGATCACGAAGACTGCCGCGATCATCTTATCCCAGCGGATGATATTGGTATAGACCATATAGTAGATGAATACGGCCTGGACCATCATAGGCGTTCCCCGGAAGAATTCGATATAGATCTTCAATAGCGCATCAATCGCGTTCTTGAGGCATTTCTTTCCTTTGGAAGCGGTCTTATCCAAACGGATGGCGCGGAAACCGCCCACCAGCAAGCCGATCGCCAGACCGATCAGCGTTCCGCTCAGCGATACGATCAGCGTGGTTCTGATGCCCAGAAGGAAACTGGGATAGTATCTGACCAGGATCCTGATACAGTTTTCCAGCGACATTCTATTCCTCGGATGCCGGCTGTCTGCCGATCGCGTCTTCCATGATCTGCAGCCGCTGTTCCTC
>CADBPB010000233.1 GCA_902796525.1 uncultured Erysipelotrichaceae bacterium
GAGCCCAGGTAGCCGGTTTCCACTTTGCATAGATATGCGTTTTTTCGCTGATCGGTCCCGCTGTGTAAGGATTGGAGTACTCGCCGGTCGTTTCATCATAACTCCGGTACCAGCCATCGAACTGATAGCCCAAAAGAAGCATCATGTTCGGATTCGGCATAACCGGAGATTCGTTTTCTTCCAGGAACTGCGGAGCAGTATAGGTCGCTCCTTTTTCAACTTCATGGAAAATCAGCCATTTGCCTTTTGGCGCATGGGCATAGAATACAACATCTCCGCTTAATTCAACTTCGATATTATTCTTGTATAAATTATAACGACGGCCTTGATCGAAACCTTCCATCGCAACTACAACCGTTTCAAGTTCGGCGTCCGTTGCAATTTTCGATTCATCATCTTTTGTTACCCAGCCTTTGAAATGGTAGTCTTCATCATTTGTCTCATAAGTCTGGTTTATCGTATATTCGGCAACATCCGAATTTCTTAGCATATAAGCCGTATCCATATCGATCGATATGCCAAACCGATCCAGATACGTGACGCTGTAATGTTTCAGGATGACTGCATAGAAATCAACCACTCTCATCGGATCCTCGACGATGCTTGACTGCTGTGTTTTTACCCAGTCGCGGATATCTTCGATTGTCATACCTCCGTTCGGATTCGTATCGGAATCGTACGGATTCGAAACTTCCGATATCACAAAATTTTTCTGGAAAGACCAGCCGCGGAACACCTCACGCTCACCCAGTTCACCGACTCCCGGGTCATACACGATCATTTCCAGTTCTTCTTCAGTATCTGATTTCTTGACATAAATGGAAGAAACGATCGTATCTGTTTCGTTGTCATTTCCATCGTAACTGAGAATATGGAAATTAACCTGCATACGGGCAGTCGGCTCGTCTCCGCCGATGACCGCATAAATAGAAAAACCTTTTGCTTCAAATTCAACCGCTTCCCCCGAAACATCCACATCCAATACTTCCATTTCGCCCTCATCGGGGATATGGATCGCTTTCAGATTCTCTTCAGTGCCGAGATCATTCAATTCGATCCTCACGCTGACTTTATTCGCCGGCTGTATCTTTTCTTCTCCATTCATGATGGAAATATCAAACAGCCTGACATACTTCAGTTCAGACGCTAATGTATTTTCAATACTCTGGTAATATTCCTCATATCTGTCGTCAGAAGGAAGGATCTCTTCGGCATTCAGAGTCGCTCCTTCCGGGATATTGGAATTCTCGTTATAACCGACAGTAATATTATATGTCTCGCCATCCGCGGTAATAACGGTTGTTTCCAGTTCCGTTTCTACGACAACATAAGTCGAGAAATCTTTCGACTCGAACACGACTTCGTCATCCTCGGATTCCGCCTGTTCCACGACAGTGCCATTTCCTTCATCATCGATATGAACGATCTGCGTATCTTTCGCTTCCTTGATCAGATCGGAAACCAAAGAAACCTTGATCGGCAAGGCAGGTTCGATTTCCTGACCGTTGTGATAGAACGAAATATCGACAGCCTGTACCCTCTTGACCTTCTCGACAGTATTGCTGATCGCATCCAGGACATCTTCCGATTCGATCGGCGTAACGACCATGACCGTTCCTTCCGGGAACGCTCCCGCAGGCGCTTCCACGGAAACCGCGACATCGGTCGAATCATCAAAGAAAGTCACGACATCCGCAGCCGCTGCCGTATCTTTCGTTCCTTCAACAGTAACCGTTTCTTCCTGCTTCTGCTGATTCAGCTGTTCCTCGCGTTCCTGCTCAATGATAAAAGGATCATAAACTGTTTCCAGTTCATTGACCGTTTCTTCAATTGTAGTCTCAACGGCAATGCCAGGCTCATCGGCTGCCGTATCTTCATCCAGCGTGATGGCAGGCAATACCAACGCATAGGTCGTAAAGAAAACAACGAATGATGCTGCTACGATAAAGGCTTTATGCTTCAAGTCTTTATTCCATAATTGTTTTAATCTTTTCATGTTACTGCTTCACTATTTTATAGTGCCTATCGTACTAAGCGGCCAGATCCTGAATATGATCTTGCCTACGATCTGTTCATCTGCTACACAGCCGACCGCGGTATTCCGCGAGTCAACGGAAACGCTGCGGTGATCCCCCATCACGAATACTCTTTCTTCAGGAACCTGATAAGGAAGAGAGATGTTGCAGTCACCGAACGCCTTTTCCGTAAGATACGGTTCCTCCAGCAATTCATTATTCACATAGACATTGCCTTCGGCATCGATGTCGATCCAGTCGCC
>CADBPB010000234.1 GCA_902796525.1 uncultured Erysipelotrichaceae bacterium
AAACTCTATCTCTATTACGGGGCTTATACAGCCAAAGCGGATGTGGAAAACATCAGTAATAGACTGAAAGAAAAGGGTCACATCATCCGTGACTCTTTTTCGGATTGCGATCTGATCCTGTCTTTGGGCGGTGACGGAACGCTGCTGAAAGCTGCGCAGCACGCGATCGCTTGCGACAAGCCTCTGGCCGGGATCAACTGCGGACGTCTAGGTTATCTGTGCCTGCTGAAGCAGGAAGAAATCGACAGCTTCGATGAAGCGGTCAGAACGGCTGTACTGAGCGAAAAGATCCTGCTGAAATGCGAATTGAACGGCGCCAGCCACTACGCCATAAACGACGTCACTGCCGGCAAGACCAGTTTCGGCAAGACGGTCGATCTGAGTCTCTCGGTCGGAGGCCATTTCCGTTATACGACCCGCTGTGACGGCTTGATCGTCACGACGCCGGTCGGCTCTTCCGCCTACAATCTGGCAGCTTTCGGACCTTTGCTGGATGATGACGCGAAGGCGCTTGCGATCACGCCGATCTGTTCCCACACCAGAGACATCCACCCTCTGGTCGTCAGAGACGATAAGCAGATCACGATCACGGTCAATCATGATGAAGCCGGCATCTTTGCGGATGGCGAGTATATCGGCAGCATCGCTGATTCGATCACGATCTGTAAAGCGGATAAAACGTTGAAACTGCTCGGCAAAACAAAATAATAAAGAAAGGCAAAGCACATGGAAAAATGTCTGACCAGTAAAACCGATAACTGCAAGAACTGTTACAAGTGTATCCGCAGCTGCCCCATCAAAGCGATTTCATTCGAAAACAACCGGGCTTCGATCATTCATGAAGACTGTGTGCTTTGCGGAACCTGCTACAATGTCTGTCCTTCAAAACTGAAGGTCATCCGCAATGATCTTGCGAAGGTGAAACAGCTGCTGAAGAGCGGTAAAACGATCGTTTCTCTTGCTCCGAGCTTTGTTTCTTACTACGAGAACAGCGACATCGGCTGTTTGTCCCAGACGCTGAAAAAGCTCGGTTTTTATGATGTCGAAGAAACGGCTGTCGGCGCAACGATCGTCAAGGATGCCTATGACCGTCTTCTGAACGAAGGAAGGGATGTGCTGATCTCTTCCTGCTGCCACAGCATCAATACCTTGATCCTGAAGCATTATCCCGAATGCAGACAGTACCTTGCCGATGTCCTGTCACCGATGTGCGCGCATGGGCTGAATCTCAAGAAACGCTATGAAGATGCCAAAGTGGTTTTCATCGGACCGTGTATCGCGAAAAAAGAGGAAGGCGATCAAAGCGAATACATCGATGCGGTACTGACATTCGAAGAACTCGATCAGTGGCTGAACGAAGAAAACATCGAAATGATGACGACAGACGACAAAACCGGACAGGAAAAGTCGAAAGCCCGTCTCTTTCCGACCGGTGGCGGCATCATCCGCACGATGGCGTGCACAAGCACCCGACACAGTTATGTCGTCGTCGATGGCATGAATGAGGCGATCGCCGCTTTGGAAGATCTCAAAGCCGGCAAGATCCACGACTGTTTCATCGAAATGTCGGCCTGCGAAGGCAGCTGCGTCTGCGGACCGGTCGCCAGGAACAGAAACAGCTCGCAAGCCAGAAACAGCGCGCTTGTAAACGAATATGCCGGTCCCGAAGATTTCGAATACCGCACGACGGATACGGCCGATATCGCAACGGTTTACGACCGTTCACCGGTCTGTCATCCTCAGCCTTCGGAAGAAGAAGTAAACGAGATGCTCAAAAAGATGGGAAAAGAGAACGAAGCCGACCGGCTCAACTTCGGCTGCTGCGGCTACGATTCCTGTCGAGACAAAGCGATCGCCATCCTGAAAGGCTATGCCAATGTGGACATGTGCCTCCCGCTGCTGATGGAAAAATCGCAGTCTCTTGCCAACAACATCATCAACAATACGCCTAACGGTCTGATCGTTCTGGATGAAGAACTCAACATCGGACTGATCAACAACACGATGTGCAGACTTGTCGGCATCCCTTCCCCTGATCTTCTGATCAACCAGCATGTCGCTTCGATCCTTGATCCGACCGATTTCCTGGATGCACTGGAAGGCAAACAGATCTTTGCCAAAAACGAATACCTCAAAGAATACGGACGCTATGTCGTCAAGACGATATCCTATGACCGGAAATTCAAAGTCCTGGTCTGCGTCTTCCGCGACATTACCAGCGAAGAAGAAAGCAGACATTCCCATCAGGAACTGGTGGAGAACACGATCTCGATCACCGATTCTCTGCTGGAAAAGAATATGCGTTCCGTTCACGAGATCGCTACCCTGCTGGGCGAGACGACCGCCGAAACCAAAGTCGCACTGGAAAAACTGAAAAGCCTGGTGAAGAGCGATGAATGAACGTTATACAGATTACGGTCATGTCTCTTTGAACCATGTCGGTGAAACACTGTGCGGAGATAATGTTTCGGTCAGAAAACTGTCCGAAGATTCTTACGTCATCGTGCTGGCGGACGGTTTAGGCAGCGGCATCAAAGCGAACATCCTTTCCACGCTTACTTCGGTGATGATGTCGAAAATGGTCGGCAGCGATATCGATATCGAGCAATGTGTCAAAACGATCATTGCCACCCTGCCTGTATGCAAAGACAGGGGAGTGGCTTATTCGACTTTTTCTTTGATCAGTGTGAAAGATGACCGCAAGATCACGATCTATAACTATGACAATCCTACGCCTTTCGTGGTCCGGGACAAAAAAGCGTTTCTGCCGGATTATGTAGTCAGCGAGATCCATGGCAAACGAATCGAAAAGGCAGAATTCGAAGCCAGGATCGGTGATTGCTTCTTTATGATGTCCGATGGCGTCATCAATGCCGGCGCCGGGGAAATACTCAACTATGGCTGGACGTTGCCGGAAGTCATGAAATACATGGAAGAGACGGTAAC
>CADBPB010000235.1 GCA_902796525.1 uncultured Erysipelotrichaceae bacterium
ATCGTCGTGAATTTCTTGGGGAAGATCTCTTCCAGCGGCCAGGTCTTCATCTTGCCGTACAGTTCGGTCCATTGCAGGATCTCGTAGTTACATGCGTCTGCAGTGATCTCCAGCAGCTTGGCGATCTCGCGATCGGTCTTGTTGGCACAGTACTTGTTGATCATGGCTTCCTTGTTGGCGGCTTCCTGTCTGTACTTGTCTGTCGCATAGTAGGCGATCCACTGGTAGAAGACATTATCTTCCGGCAGTTTGCATAACGGAAGCAGATCTTCGCCGAAATAGGTATACATGATTCCGCAAGGGAAAACGGCGCAGACCAGCTCCGCCAGCGTCCCGGTATGGGCGACCATCGACTGGAAAGCGGTATAGCTTCTTTTTCCTTCGGCTTCGATCGTGGCATCCATTTCTTCAGGAGTGACACCGATATATTGGCTCCAGTAGTGACGGTGATGATTGATCCCGGCATAGATATCGTTGATGATGACCAGCAGATCGCTCATCTGTTCATAGTCTTCGCATTTGGCCAAGGCCGTCGACCAGGTGCGCAGGTAATCCATCAGGTACTGGTAGTTCTGCATGATCTGAAAACGGAACTTTTCCATGGGCATGGTGCCATGGACGATATCCTGCATATGCGGAGTGTTTTCCATGACCTGAGCGGTTTTTCTCAGCATCGGTTCCAGGTATTCTCGATAGAAGTTTGACATTGTATGATCCTCCGGATGATGATAGACAGTTATTTAGACTGTCGTTTTTTCTATCTTCATACTACCATTCTTTTTCAAGGAATCATCATCCGAATCCGTTCCGTTCGCAAAAAGACAGCCAGAAAACAGCCGCTGCCACATCCCGGATCGCATCAATTCGTGCAAGCGTTTACAAAAAACATACAGAAAAAGCAGCAAAACAGCCAAAAAATACAAAAAAGAATAAATATATTAAAATATAGATTAAGAAATCTAAAGAAAATGACTATACAACAGAGGCATAATGAAATTGAAAAGAAACAACTGCATGTTACTTCGCCATTACAGAAAAGAATCATAGGCATATCGATCGGTAATAGAGCGCTATTACGGTTTTTTTGTATAAATATCGGATGAAGATCCGAAACGAAGATCGAAATGCCGGCATTGCCGGCGTCCTGAATCGGTTATTTAGAATCTGGTCTAATAAAACATTATCTAAGGAGGAAAATTTAATGAAAAGACTAGTTACCTTACTGCTCGCTTTGCTGATGGTTTTCACTTTGGCAGGATGCAACGGCGGTTCTGAAGGCGGCAACGGCGGTGGCGACGACAAGACGCACATCACGTTCTGGACGCAGGATACCGTTACCTGGGTCGAATACTTCGACGCTGCGATCGCACGTTTCGAAGCAGACAACCCGGATGTCGATGTCGAAGTCGAATACTTCTCAAGCTTCGCTGATAAAGTCAACCAGGCTTTTGATGCAAACACCGAGCCGGATGTCGTTTTCACCTGGCAGGCAATCACTGATTTCGCTAACGCAGGCAAACTGCAGGAAGTTCCGGAATCCGTTTATTCCGCTTCCGATTGGGAAAACCTGTTCTTCGAAGGCGCTATCGCCAACAAGCAGCTGAACGGCAAGTACTATGCGGTTTCCGACGAGATCAACGTCGAATCACCTTCGCTCTACGTCAATATGACGATGCTGAACGACCTGGGTGTCGCTCTTCCTGAAGGCTGGGTCGAAAACAATGGTCCTGCTTCCTGGGCAGAACTGTTTGAATTCGCTAAATCTCTGACCGAAAAAGACGGCAGCGGCAACGTGACACGCGCAGGTCTGTCTTACGCTTACGCCCAGTGGGAAGCGATGTTCGAATCACTGATCTGGCAGTTTGGCGGCGAATTCCGTGATGCGGAAAACAAGACCGTTCATTTCCAGACTCCGGAAGCAAAACAGGCTCTTGAATTCATGCTGAGATACCTGGGCACAGGCGAAGATGCTTTATGTGCAGGTACCGACAGCCGTTACGATGAATTCGCGACCGGTCTGGCAGCGATGTGTGTCGGTGCTCCTTGGTACGCAGGAAGCTTCGACTATGACATGGAAGGTACGGAATACCAGGTATTCAATCTCCCTGCATTCGTTGAAGGCGCTGATCCGATCTGCCTGGCTACAGGCGGCTGGGCTTATGTCGTCACGACGAACTGCCCGGAAGAAAAGTCTGAAGCGGCTTGGAAATTCGTCAAGTATCTGACTTCTGCTTACGAGGATGGCGAATGGGCAATCACGACCGGTGCGATTCCGGCAAGAGCTGACGCTCTGACCGATCTGACTTATGATGTCAACAAAGGTTCTGTCGAAAAAGCGATCGCGATCACGATGGATGTCCTTGGCTATGCTCAGGAAGATGGCGCTTACATGCTGACTCCTTCCACCCTGACTTACAGCATCATCCGTGAAGCTTTATATCAGGTTCTGACGGATGGCGATGTCGATGCTGCTTTGGCTACGATCCAGTCCGGAGCAGAAACGATGCTCGCTGAAAACTACTCACGCTAATCACGTTTCGATTGTAACGATGTACCAGTGTCTTTGCGGGCACTGGTACATTTCTTATTTATGAGGATGCCAATATGACAAATCTACAGGATATTATCAAAGAAGCGTGTGTGGACAAGCACACATTGGATACCATTCGTTTGCTGGTGAATGGTTCTTTTATCAGAGTTGTCAATTACCACAATACGGATCCGGTCGATGAGGAACAGTTCGACAAGGAAGTCGCGGCATATGCCAGATTCTATCAGCCGGTTTCGCTTGCGGATATCGATAGATTTTTTACCGAAAGGAAATGGCCTTACGAAAAACCGGGGCTGATTCCGGCGGTGTTTGAAGGTTTCCGTAACCAGTATGATGTCTATCTGAAGGTGCTGGAAAAGTACGGCTTTAAAGCCTGGTACTATATTCCGAGCTATTTCATGGACATTCCTGTCGGGGAACAGCTGGATTTCACCAAACAGCATGAACTGACCGTCTATCGCCCGGAAGTCTATCCGGACGGACGATATGCCTTGAACTGGGATGAAGTCAGGGAAATCGCTAAGAAACATGAGATCTGCTGCCATACAGGACATCACTTCCAGATCCATCCGGATACTTCGGATGAAGACATGTACAACGAGATCGTACTGGCAAAGAGACATCTGGAAGAAAAGATCGGCAGAAGTGTCGATGTGTTCTGCTGGCTGTATGGCGAGGAATTTGCCTACAACGTCAAAGCGCAGAAATATCTGAAAGAAGCTGGCTACAAGTATGTCGTCAGCAATCTGAAAATGGAAAAGATCAGGTGAATACGATGATGAAACAGGATTTATTGAAAGAACTGAATGAAGAAGAACTGGAAGAATATAGGAAGCTGATCGAATTCTGCGAACAGCGCAAGACGGGAACGGA
>CADBPB010000236.1 GCA_902796525.1 uncultured Erysipelotrichaceae bacterium
TGACCCGCGCCTACGACGATGCAGTCATACATGGAAGATACCTCGGATTTTCTTGTAAGTGCCGATCATGTCATCGTAATGTTCATCGATCTCCTTGTACGTCTCCTATTCCAGATCTTCATACAGTTCCAGCAAGCTTTCATACAAAGGATACAGGTGCAATTCTCCTGCCAGGATATACAGTCCCTTGACCGCATCCTTGGCCATGGCATAATCCTCTTCTTTCAGCATCCCTTCGATCTCATGAAAAAACTCGTCCTCCAGATAGGCATTGACGATCTCTTCATATTCATTCAGATCCGGATACTGATCGGCAATCAGGTCATAGTTCAGACCGACGCTTCTGTATTTCTCTTTCACGGCTCAAGTATATCACTTTTTTCCTCTTTCCTATGAGGATCTCTCTAACATAATTTTCCATAATTCTGTGATAATTCTCTTACACCCGTTTCCTATCATAAAGGTGTCAGAAATGACAGAACATAAAGTGACCCCCTTATCTGTAAAGAAAGCTCTCCGGAGCTTTTCTTCATATGGGAAAGAAGGGGTTTGTTATAATGTAAGATATGCTGGTACTGAAAAACATCTCGAAGACCTACAGGACAGGCGAACTGGTGCAGACGGCTCTCAACAGAGTCTCTTTGAACCTGCGCGACAACGAGTTCGTCGCCATCCTGGGTCCTTCAGGATCCGGCAAAACGACGCTTCTCAACATCATCGGCGGGCTTGACCGTTACGATGAAGGCGATCTTCTGATCAACGGCGTCTCCACCAAAGACTACAAAGACCGGGACTGGGACAGCTACCGCAACCATGCGGTCGGTTTCGTCTTCCAGTCCTATAATCTCATTCCCCACCAGAGCATCCTTTCCAACGTGGAACTGGCGCTGACGATCGCCGGGGTCTCCGCCAAGGAACGCCGCAGACGCGCGCTGAAAGCCCTGGATGAAGTGGGACTGAAGGAACAGGCGCACAAGCGGCCGAACCAGATGTCCGGCGGACAGATGCAGCGGGTCGCGATCGCCCGGGCACTGGTCAACGATCCGGATATCGTTCTCGCGGATGAGCCGACCGGCGCTTTGGACAGCAGCACTTCCCTGCAGGTCATGGAACTGCTCAAAGAAGTCGCCAGAGACCGTCTGGTCGTCATGGTCACGCACAACCCGGAACTCGCCTCTGCCTATGCGACCCGCATCGTGAAACTCAGGGACGGACAGATCATCGCCGACAGCGATCCTTACCATCCGACCGGAGAACCGGTAAAGAAAAGCTACCGCAAGCGCAAAGCCCGCATGTCGTTTTTCACGGCGCTTTCGCTTTCCTTCAACAACCTTCTCACCAAAAAAGGAAGGACCATCCTCACGGCCTTTGCCGGCTCGATCGGCATCATCGGCATCGCCCTGATCGCCTCTTTGTCGACCGGTTTCCAGAACTACATCGACAAGATCCAGGAGGATACCCTTTCCTCCTATCCGCTGACGATCACCTCGGAGACCGCCGACACGACTTCCGCGATCCTGACCATGGTCTCGGACCGCCGGGAAAACAAAGTCGAAGGCGACAAAGTCCGGGAACGCCAGTATCTGACCACCATGTTTTCTGCGATCGGAACCAATGACCTGAAAACTTTCAAGAAATATCTTGATGAACATCCCGAGGAATACCGCGACGATGTTTCACATATCAACTACAGCTATTCGGTCTCTCCCGTGATCTACACCATCGACGCGTCCGACCGTCTGAGCAAGCTCAATCCGTCTTCGCTGATGTCGACGATGTATTCATCGCAGGCGACTTCTTTCATGTCCGGACTTTCCATGGGAGGCAACTCCATCTTCTCGGAAATGAACGAGGATCTCGATTCCTACAAGGATCAGTACGATGTCCTGGCCGGCCGGTGGCCTGAAAACTATGACGAGATGATCATCGTTCTATCCGAACCGCATTCCATCTCCGACCTGCTGGTCTATTCCCTGGGCTTAAGGGATACCAGCGAACTGCGTACCATCATCAACAACGTCATGGCCGGGGAAGACGCCGGCGTCAGCAATCCGGCGAAGGAATACAGCTATGAGGAACTACTGGGAATCGATCTGCGGCTGATCAAGCCTGCGGAAGTCTTCCGTTACAACGTCAAATACGGCATCTACGAGGATATGTCCGCCGACGACGGATACATGCGTTCTCTTTACGACCGTTCCCTGCGCCTGAAGATCACCGGCATCGTCTGCCTGAAGGACGGAAACAACTCCATGGCTCTGAATCCGGGCGTCTGCTACACCAAGGATCTCTGCCGCTACATCATCGGAGAAGCATCCCGCACTTCGATCGTCTCCAAGCAGCTGGCCGACAAGCAGATCGACGTCTTTTCCGGAAAACGTTTCGACGAAGAAAACGACAAAGAAGAAGAAAAGCTCGATTTCAACGACATGGTCACGATCGACGAAACGATGCTGAAGGACGCGATCAAGATCAATATCGAGGAAGATGACTTCAAATTCGAGAATATCGACGAGAAACAGATGCAGAAGATCGTCATGGACAGCGCGCAGACCGCGGCCGACATGATCGTCAATGCCCCGGACAAAACGATGCTGACGGGCGTCTTCACGCTGATCAACAGCTCTTTTCTGCAGCAGCAGGTCAGCCTTTACGATGCCGCGCATCTGAGCGAGGAGCAGCAGGGAGAAGGCGAAGAGCTGACGGTCATCACGAA
>CADBPB010000237.1 GCA_902796525.1 uncultured Erysipelotrichaceae bacterium
ATTTCTCTGTACATTTTCTCATACAGTTTCTTTTGATCGCTTCGCTGTCGACAAGGACTCCGTCCATATCGAATATGATGGCTTTGATTTTATTCATGGCTGTTGCTTGTTTTTCTTCCGGATGGCAGCGGTCGATCTTCAGCGGTTTCCGGGTATAATTCCCATCATCACGCCGCACTGCTGTGACAGAAGAGAATTCATAAAAAATGATGACATTTGTATTTATACCGTTTCATGCTCTATCTGCTGATCAGATCGGTATCCTTATCGATCTTTCTGATGACATGTTCTGTTAACAGGATCGTCTTCTCGATATCGCCCAGATCGGATGTCTCGATGCAGGAGTGGGAGTAGCGGAACGGGACCTCGATGTCGATACCGGGAATGCCTTTTCCTTCCAGCTGCATGTAGGCAAGTTCGGTGAGTCCGCCGATGCCGGCGACTCTCTGCAGATTGATGCCCGTTTCTTCGGCGCTTTCTTCATAAAGCCTGACCAGGCTTGGGTGAGGCATGGTTCCATTGAGCGTTCCTCTGCCATGGAAATTATATAGAGACATCACGGGCCCCTCTCCCAGCCTGACTTCTCCGGTTCCGACCAGATCAGGAGTATCGTTTGCCATCTCGGTATCCAGGCAGATGATCGCATCCGGACCGATGATTCTGGCGGCAGTGATGGCTCCTCTGATCGTATATTCTTCCTGGACCGTTCCGACAAGCCAGACATCGCAGTCCGGTTCGTTTTCCGTAAAGATCTTTGCCAGTTCGATCAGACAGGTACAGGCGATGCGGTTGTCGAATGATGTTCCGGAAACGACATCGTTCTGCAGACGGACGAAAGTCGGATAGTAGGTGATCGCGTTGCCGATCCTGATACCTAAATCAAGGACTTCCTTCTTGCTGTAACAGCCGATATCGATGTAAAGATCCTGATACCGGTCGACTTTGTATTTTTCGTCGGCCGAAGTCAGATGATGGGATTTGACGCCGATGACGCCGGGAACATATCCGTCTTTCGCCTGGACCGCCACTCTGAGGGCGACCAGCGTCTTTTCGGGTATGCCGCCGACTCTTTCAAAGCGGATGAACCCTTCGTCGGTGATCGTCTTGACCATCATGCCGGGCGAGTCCATATGCCCTGTCAGCATGACTTTTCTATCATGGCTTTTTCCTTTGACGCAGGCGAACGTGTTTCCCAGCGCATCCCTTTGCACTTCCAGGCCTAGGGATTCAAACTGCTTACCGAGATAGCTGCTGACCAGCTGTTCATGTCCGGAAAGGCTGGGAAGCAGACAGAGGTCTTCCAGATGTTTGGCAATGGATTGTTTCATTTTCAGATCCCTTCTTTCAGTATTTGGATATCTTTAAAACGGAACGCTTCTTCATCGGCTTGAGAAGTGTCCTGCGTAATTGCCGATCCTTTGAAGCCGACAACATAAAGTCCGGCAGCTTTGGCTGCTTTTATGCCGTTAGGCGCATCTTCGATCGCGATAAGTTCCCGTTTTTCCAGACCGCTTTTTTCAATGGCTTTCAGATAGATTTCCGGATGGGGCTTGGAATGGGTGATGTCATCGGCGGAAACGATACGATCGAAATAAGGTTCGATACCGAAAAGGCGCAGTTTATGCGTGACATAGTAAGTTGGAGACGAACTGGCGACAGACAGTTGCAAACCTTTCTCGTGCTGTTCCCTGCAGAAATCCTGTATGCCTTCCATCGGTTTGAGATCATCGGCCATCAGCAGAAGATCGGAATAGTAATAGTAGTCTTTGACGAGTTTCTCCAAAGAATAACCGATATGCGGAAAATGTTCCAGCAGGATCCGGCAGAAATGAGTCACCGTCACTCCGTTTCCGTCGGGAAGTCCGCTGAGATCCAGATCGAGCCCATAGGCATCCATCATGACCTGTGTCGCTTTGGCGAAAAGGGGTTCGGAGTCCAGCAGGACGCCGTCGCAGTCGAATATGATTCCTTTTATCATCATTATTATTCTAATGGAAAGAAGAAGCGCTGTGTAGTTTCTTGCATTTTCAAATGCAACGGATCGCGTTACTGAACATAGGGTTCGAACATTTCCGCTACGTATACCAGTTCCGTCTGCGGTATTTTGATGTCGAGACTGCTGATGGCGTATTCGAAGCCCTGCTCGACCGTATCCAGCAGTCTGTGGTTCTGACTGAGGTACTGCTTCAGTCTCCTGTTATCCCAGGCTTCTTTCCTGATGACTCTTTCGATCATGATGGAACAGTGACAGAGATATTTCACCGCGATGTCGTTGCTGTAAGGAATCCTCAGCATCTGAAGCGTGTCATCCAGGCAAACTTTCAGGATGTCGACGATCTTCTGCGCATCGATGAAGATGACGGATTTGGCAATGATCTTTTCGGTGACCGCCTGGATGAATCCGTCCCTGTCGTCTTCCCGGAAATGGTAGTTCTGGGTGGAAGGGTTTGCCAGGACGAGCGATTCCATATCGTTTTCCGACGACATGCTTTTCGTGATGATCTGGATCAGTCCGTTCATCGTCAGGGGATAGATGGTCTTGGCGGGTATTCCGGTCGTCCGGATGACGTGTTCGCTGATCGTCGTCAGAGGTTCCATATCGACGAAGAACAGGACGCCGGATCCCTGGTTCAGCTCGGACGATCTAATGCAGGCCAGTTCCAGAAGGTCGTTGAGCTGCATGTTTTCGTTGTAGTCGATAGCGTCGAGATGATAATCTCCGCTGATCGTTTTTCTGATATAGGCGACCATGTCGCTGGCTGTTCTTTCGCCATGGGCGATCACAAGCACGGCCGGAGATGTCTGGCTGACATGTTTGCTGGTGATTGCCAGATAACTGGCCAGGAAGTCGATCTCGCGGTTGCTGACTTTAAAATCATATTTCTTTTCAAAACTGCTATATATCTCTTTGGCGATCAGGAATTCGTCTTTATATATTTTGTCTGAAAGGCTTTCGGAATCATTCAGATGGTAGTTGCCGCTTTTGATCCTCCTGATGCTGTTGGTGATATGCAACATGATCCCGTAAAGAAGCTGCTGGTGGGAAGCCAGCGAAGAATAATCCGGATTGTAGAGAAGGGCTGAAGTCGTGACGGAGAAGACATAGGGATCGATATTGTTGCGGAGCGCTTTCAGATAGGTCTCGCTGCAGTTTTTTAGGCAGTTGATGTTTTCGTAGACATAGTCTTCCATGCTGTTGAGGGAATTGATATCGATGTCGAATTCGTTCACGAACTGGGAAAGCAGATGCGCCCTGGATTGCAGAGGGAACTCGACGAATTTGTCAAAGTCGTCCGAATGGCCTGTCTCATCAAAATACACATA
>CADBPB010000238.1 GCA_902796525.1 uncultured Erysipelotrichaceae bacterium
CGGTCTCCGATCTGGAAGTTGTCTCCGACCTTCGCTCCTTTTGCGACAATGATGCCCGAATTCTCATGTCCGCCCGCCATCGGTGTCGGCTGTTTGCCTTTCCTCTGGCCGTTCCATAATTCATAATCCGTCGTACAGATGTTGCATGCTTCGATCTTGATCAGCAGTTCGTCTTCCTTGACTTCCGGAATCGGACGTTCGCATATTCTCGCATCGCGGGTGTCAAAAATGACCCCGAATCTCATTGTTTTATCTTCCATAAATAGTCCCTTTATACCGCCTTTCCGGCGCTTCCCGTGACGGTCATCCAATGTCTCAGCACTTCCATATACCCTCCGTACATCGCATCGAAAACGCCATAGACTTTCGCACCGGAAAGATCTGCATTCAAAACGCCGTCGCGGCAAGCCATATAGGTATCCGTACCTACATTGATCTTGCAGATGCCGGATTGGCACGCTCTGGTCACATCCGCTTCCGGAATTCCGGTCGCGCCATGAAGTACCAGCGGCACATCCGTTGCCGCCGAGATTTCTTTCAGAAGATCGAAATCCAGCTTCGGCGTTCCTTTGTACAGACCATGCGCGTTACCGATCGATACCGCCAAAGCGTCGCAGCCGGTACGTCTCACATATTCAGCAGCCTCTTCCGGCCTGGTAAAGACATTGCTGTCTTTTTCCAGATCCAGACCGAGTCCCACGTGCCCCAGCTCTGCCTCGACATCCACATTTGCCGCATGACAGACTTTCACGATTTCCGCTACCTGTCGAATATTCTCTTCGAACGGAAGCTTTGAACGGTCCGCCATGATACACTGGAAGCCGGCTTTTACGCCGATGATCGCATCCTCATAATGATAGGTATGGTCCCTGACCAATGCGACAGGCACGGACGAAAGCTCCCCGTAATGCAGGAAACTGTGCGTCCTATAATCCAGATCATCCAGTTCTTTTTCATTCGAATACTCTTTAAATCCAGCCAGAACGATGAGAGGGGATTTCATCTGTTCGGCGATTTTAATAGCGCTGCGCATGCAGTTTTCATCTTCTACCGCGAACGCCGGTATTCCGTATTTTTCTTCTTTCGCTCTTTTAAGTAGTTCTCTTAATCCGATGATCATGTTTATGCAAGAATTCCTAACAGATTTCCTACAATACCGACAGCCGCGATCAGAAGCATCAGTTTCACGGCAGTGAAGTTCTTCTTAAGCAGAGCGTAGCAGCCCAGGCACAGCAGCAGCGGAAGCATTCTCGGCATGATCGCATCGAACAGCTGCGTCTGCAGATTGAATGTCGAACCGGCAGCCGTGATGTTGATGGCGCATGATACGCCGACATAGCTGGCAGCCAAAGCGCCCATGACAGTGCAGCCCATGATGTTGAATGCCGCAATGACTCTATCCAGGATGCCGCTGGCGATCAGATCCAGAACAGCTTCGCTTCCTTTGTTGTAGCTATAGAAGAAAATCGCATAGGAGATAATCGCAGACAAAGCGGAAATGACGACTGCATAAAGCAGCGGTGCAGCGATCATTCCGGACATCGTCATATCGATGAAGATTGCCAGTACGATCGGAACCAGGATACCCTGGAAGAACGTGTCACCCATACCGGCCAGAGGACCCATCAGAGAAGTTTTGATCGAAGTGATCATGTCACCCGTGATCGGTTCGCCGTTGGCTCTCTGCTCTTCCATGGCGATGGCCAGAGCATGGCAGACGATACCGATTTCCGGTTCGGTGTTGAAGAATTCCATTTCTCTCTTCAGCATCTCTTTCTTGCCTTCCGGATCATCCTTGTAGAGTTCTTTTGCAATCGGAACCATGGTGTGTGCAAAACCGACACCCTGCATTCTTACCCAGTTATAGCAGGCATGCGACCAGAATGCCCAGTTTGCCCAGGCGTTGACCAATGCCTTCTTTGACAGTTTTTTCTTTTCAGCCATCTTATCTTTCCTCCAGTTTGCGAGTCAGGTTGTAGTAGACAACCGCGCAGATCGCGCCGACCACACCGACCTGAACCAGGCTGAAGCCCAGCACAGCCGTCAGCAGGAAGCCGACATACAGGAACGGTTTCGCATCATCTTTGTAGATGTAGATCAGGGTCAGACCGATACCGACTGCTGGAAGCATGCCGCCGATCGTACCCATGACGGATACCAGACCTGACAGGGAATTGTTCACGCCGGAAACCGCATTCGCGCCATAGTAGCAGGCAACGGTACAGATGCCGCCGCCGATAACCAGCAGCAGAAGCTGTGGAAGCAGTACGTTGATCAGCCAGAGCCTGTCTCCTTTGCCGTCGTCGATCAGCTTCTCAGCCATCGGGATCCAGATGGAGTTCCAGGTCATACGACCGTAATGCAGCAGTGTTCCCAGCAATCCGCATGGAACCGCGATCGCCAGAGCCGTCTCGGCATCCAGGTTGTTAGTGATGGCCAGAGCCGTACCAAGAACGCCAGCTAAAGTCGTATCAGCAGGAATCGAACCGCCCGCGCCGACGTTGCCGATATAAACCAAGCTGATCGTCGCACCGACCAAAGCGCCTTTCGCAGGATCGCCTAAGATACAGCCGGCGATGAAACCCAGGAATAATGGTTTCTGGAAGAACCAGATCACTGTCGTGATCCAGCTGGCTCCCGTCCAATACAGAATTCCCAGCAAAATAGCTTGAAACCAAGTCATAAATTCTTTCTCCTTATAATAGATTTTCCAACTCTGTTGGTTTAGTTTCAGGAATATCCTGATAGTATACTCTGATACCCTTTTAGCACATGCGCTTCATGCATTCTCTCTCTTCCTTGGAAGCAGCCGCATTTCTCACCAGCGAAGTACGGTTGGCATTGGAACCCATGCCGCCCAGCTGCACTTCTTTCAGTTCGATGCCGTTTCCGATCAGTTCTTCGAACGTCATCGGATTCTTGGTGATCACGCATGTCGCAGTGTCGTCTTCTTCTTTCAGCAGCTCTGTCGCATCGGCAACGCTCAGGATCTTGACATTCAGGTCCTTCGGAGCGATCGCCAGCATCAGTCTTGTAGCGAAAGCGTCTTTGACGACGGCATCATCCACAACGAAGATATTCTTGAAGAATAGCTTCTTGGCCCATTTGGCAATGACCTGTCCATGAATCAGACGGTCATCGATTCGGGCTAGAACGATATTTGCCATACTTTCCCCTCCTTTTCACCAACGATATTGATGTTGCAAGTATGCCGTACATTGAACATTTGTTCAGTCAATGCACATTTGTACTTTCATTATATACCATGGCAGATAAAGAAATAAAGCGCTTTCATCAAAAATGACAGCATTTGAACAAATGTTCAAAGTTTGATAGTATTTCTGTGTATGACAGTGGAACGTACCAATCTGATCGTGAAAGCCTGCTACATGTATTACATCGAAAACATGACACAGGCGGAGATCGCCAAACGTTTAGGCGTATCGAGACCTCAGGTCTCGCGTTTTCTAACCTATGCCAGAGAAAACAACATCGTTTCCATCACCATCAACGATCCCGCTTCCAACCGGAACAGCCTGGAAGAAAAAATGTGTTCCCTGTTCGATCTCAAGGAATGTCTGATCATCGATCGGGTCGCCAGCAACCGCCAGGAGACCATGCGGATCATGGGCGAGGAATCGAGCGATCTCATCAAGCGCAATACGAACGATGGCGATATCATCGGCGTTTCCGCCGGAAAGACCCTGTATTACGTGTCTATGACCCTGCAGGATCCGAAAAAAAAGAACCTGCGTATCGTTCCCGTCTGCGGAGGCACAGGCTACCGCGGCAAAGAATGGCAATCCAACAAGATCATTTCCAATCTGGATGAACGCTGGAACTGCGAATCCTACCAGCTGAACTCCCCGACTTTCGTTTCTTCCGAGTCATTGAAGGATCAGCTGGTCAAGGAACATGACATCAGGAATGCCTTGGAACTCGCAAAGAACTGCAAGCTGATACTGGTGGGGATCGGGCTTCTGAAAAACCGCAGCACGCTGCTGGAAACGGAATTTCTGACGGAGGAAGACATCCAGGAACTGAAACAGAAAAAGGCAGTCTCTTCCATCTGCAACTCTTTCCTTGATCAGGAAGGAAAGGAGATTCCCTTCTCAGGTTACGATAGGATGATCGGCTACAAGATCGATGCATTTGATGAAGCTACCAAGATCATCGCCTATGCTTTCGGAGAAGAGAAAACGGAAGCGATCATCTCAGCCCTGCGTTCGAAGAAGATCTATGCCCTTGTGACCGACATCCTCACGGCACAGTCGATCATCGAACGCTACCAATAAGAAAACGATGCATGGCCGTCTGTCGGGACGGCTTTTTTGTTTGTCATGCTTCTTTGCATTCTTTTATAATGAAACTGACAAGAAATGATAAGAGCCATGGAGGTGCCCTATGAGCAAACGTTTGATCAGCATGCCTTACAGCGAAGTAGAAAAGCTGGATGCAAGACAGCTGCTGGAGGCGATCGCTTTGAGCGAAGGCAGGACGCTGGCGGCCGAATGCGTATGTTCGGTAGCGCCGTTATTGAACGATATAAGCAATGCCGAGATCGTCAGTTCCCTATCTGCCGATTTCGTGGTCCTGAACATGTTCGATGTGGAGGAACCCTATGTAGCAGGATTGCCTGCCTGCGAGAAGAAGGAGACGATACGCACGCTGAAGAAACTGATCGGACGCCCCGTCAGCATCAATCTGGAACCCGTAGAACCTGGTCAGGGAAGCGAAGCC
>CADBPB010000239.1 GCA_902796525.1 uncultured Erysipelotrichaceae bacterium
ATCTTCATGACATGGATATCTTTGGGAAGCAGCGAATTGAACGAATACTTCAGACGGTAGAGATCCTGTTTCTGTTGAACATCGAAATGAAAGACCTGCCCATAGGCATGCACTCCGGCATCGGTCCTGGACGACATGACGATGCGGATCTTCTGGGAGAAGATCTGTTCCAGCACATTTTCTATGACATCCTGGATCGCCAGAGCGTTGATCTGGGACTGGAAACCGGCATAATTGCGGCCGTCATAGGCGACGGTCACTTTGTATCTCATAGATAGATCCTCGTGAAGATGCTGAACGCCAGCGCGGCGATGCAGATGAAGATATAAAAGAAATCGCGCAGATGGAAACGCAGGATGTGGTAGCGGGTACGTTCCGCTCCCGGGACATAGCCTCTGGCTTCCATGGCGTCGGCAAGTTCATAGGCCCGTTCGAACGCGACAGAGAACAGCGGCACGATCAGCGAAAGGATCGAAGAGATCTTCGAAGACAGATTGCCGTTCTCGAAATCGACGCCTCTTGATTTCTGGGCGTTCATGATGCGGATGGTTTCTTCGATGATGGTCGGGATGAAACGCAAGGCGATCGAGACCATCAGGGCTACTTCATAGGTCGGGAACTTGACGATTTCCAGCGGTTTCAGAAGCCACTCGATGGCCAGTGTCAGATCCAGAGGCTTCGTCGTCGCCGTAAGCAGCGTCGTCAGCGAGATCATCAGCAGCAGCCTCACGATCACGAACAGCGTATTGTACAGCGCATCGCTGTATAAAGCGAATGTTCCATAGGTGAACAGTATATCTCCGGTCTTTACCGTCAGTGCATTGATCACCAGCAGGAAGATCATCATCATGATCATCGGCTTGAACGACTGGACGATCATGCGGATGCCGATCTTGGCCGAAATCAGGGCAAGCAGCACCAGCACGCCGATCGCCAGAAAAGCCCACCAGCTCTTAGGCAGGAAGATCGCAAAGATCATCACGAAAAGTCCGATCAGCTTGGCACGGGGATCGAGACGATGCATGAAGGAATCGATCGGAATGTATTTACCGAAAACCAGATTGTTCATTTCAGCTGTTTCCTTATCTCTTCCGCAAGCTTATCCAATGTCCGCGCCTCATCGGTTAGTTTGAAGCCTTTCTCTATCAGCAGATTCCGGAACGTTACGATCTGCGGTTCCAGAAGACGGTATTCCTCGGTCATTTTCTTGTCATTGAACAGTTTCAGAGTCGGTCCGTGATAGACGACTTTCCCCTGATGCAGCAGTACCGTTTCATCCGCATAGTTGTAGACCATCTCGTTGTCATGGGTGACCAGGATGACCGTCTTATGCAAAGTCCTGTTCATGTCGATGAACAGTTCGATCAGCTGTTTCGCGCCCTTCGGGTCCAGACCAGCCGTCGGTTCATCCAGGACGATGATCTTGGGATCGCAGGCGATGATTCCCGCGATCGCCACCCTGCGCTTCTGGCCTCCGGAAATCTCCAAAGGAGACTTTTCATAAAGCTCTTCAGGGATATTCAGCAGAGCCAAAGCATCCTTTGCCCGCTGTGTGGCTTCTTCCGGACTGTAGCCGAAATTCAAAGGACCGAAGGTCACGTCCTTCAGGATCGTTTCTTCGAAAAGCTGGTACTCCGAAAACTGGAAGACCAGACCGACGTCTTTGCGCAACGGTTTCAGAAAACGGACTTTCTTATCAGCAGCCAGCTCGTAATCCAGGATCTCCAGGCTGCCTTCGCTTGGCAGCAGAAGCGCATTCAGATGTTCGACCAGCGTCGACTTGCCTGAACCGGTCTCGCCGATGATCGCCGTGATGACACCTTCGGTGATTTCCAGATCGATATGATCCAGCGCCTTATGGGCATAAGGCATGTCCTTGTTGTAGATATAACTTAACGCTTTGAATTTAATCGCCATAATTCCTCAGCCATTCCTTTCAAATCGTTCGCTTTCAGCTTGATTTTCTTGTTGCGGAACACTTCCTTGACCTGCATCACGAAAGGGATATCCAGATTGATCTTCCGCAGTTTCTCCGCATCCGCAAACACCTTTTCCGGCTTGTCCTGCATGAAAAGCTTGCCCTTGTTCAGGACGATGCAGTTATCGGATTGCATCACTTCTTCGATATCGTGGGTGATCGAGATCACCGTGATCTCTTCTTCCGCCAGCTGGTACATCAGCTGCTTGATTTCTTTCTTACCCTTCGGATCCAGCATCGAGGTCGCTTCATCGAAAATGATGATCTTCGGTTTCATCGCCATGATCCCGGCGATCGCCACACGCTGTTTCTGCCCGCCCGAAAGATTCTGGGGTTCATAATCCAGATGATCGCTCAGACCGACCTTCGCCGCATATTCCTCGATGATGCGTTCCGTGTTTTCGACTGCCACAAGCTTGTTTTCCAGACCGAAGGCGATATCATCCCTTACGGTCGAACCGATGAACTGGTTATCCGGATTCTGGAAGACGATCCCCAGATCCCGGCGGATCCTGGCGATATTCTCAGCGTTCACCGCAAGGCCGTTGATCGTTATGGAACCTTTCTGTATCTCCAGAAGACCGGCGATCATTTTCGCCAGCGTCGATTTTCCCGAGCCGTTGTGGCCGATGACCGTCGTATAGGTCCCCTCTTCCAAAGAAAAACTAACGTCGTCGATTGCGACGCTGTTTTCATTGTAAGCATAATAAACATTCTTAACTTCGATCAGACTCATACTTTAAGATTATACAACACAATCCCTGTGTTATTTCTTCATCATTTCCTGCACTTTGCGTTTCAAAGCGAGATATGCCTCTTCCGGATCATCGATGTCTTTGACCGTCAGTTCCATCGGGCACATGCCATCCCCGGTATCGTTGACGATATAGTCGACCATCCGGTCGTAGCGGTAGGCGATATGGTACTTCTCCAGGACCTCCTGACCGGCTTTGGAAAGCGTCAGGGCATAGACGGATCTTGCGCCTGACAGTACCAGCAGCATCGCTACGGCTTTGCCGACGATCTTGTCGGCGACCTCGAGATCCTTGAAATAATCCTTTGTCTCGTTGAGTTTCGAGAGTACCGGCTTGATGCCTCTATCAGAAGAATGGTAGCCGTTGGAAGCTACCAGAGAGTAACTGTTTTCAAGCAAAAGCTGTTTCAATTCCATAAAACAATTATATAATATTAAGTAGAAAAAGGAGAGTAAATCTATGCCATTAGTAACATCGAAAGAAATGTTTGAAAAAGCCTATAACGGCGGCTATGCGATCGGTGCTTTCAATGTCAACAACATGGAGATCATCCAGGGCATCACCGAGGCTGCAAAAGAATGCAACTCGCCGATCATCCTGCAGGTTTCCAAAGGCGCCAGAGCTTATGCCAACAGGACATATCTGGTCAAGCTGGTCGAAGCTGCGCTGATCGAGACGGGTCTGCCAATCGTCCTTCACCTGGACCACGGCGACAGTTTCGAGACTTGCAAATCCTGCATCGATGACGGTTTCACTTCCGTCATGATCGATGCTTCCAGCAAGCCGTTCGAGGAGAATATCGCCATTACCAAGGAAGTCGTCGAATACGCGCATGCGCACGGCGTCGTCGTCGAGGCTGAACTGGGTACGCTGGCCGGCGTCGAAGATGAAGTATCGGTTTCCGCCGAGGATTCATCCTACACCAGACCGGAAGACGTCGAAGAATTCGTTACCAGAACAGGCTGCGATTCTCTGGCGATCGCCATCGGTACTTCCCATGGCGCATACAAGTTCAAACCGGAACAGTGCACCAGAAACGAAAAAGGCATCCTGGTACCGCCACCACTCAGATTCGACATCCTCGAAGAAGTTTCCAGAAGACTCCCGGGCTTCCCGATCGTTCTCCATGGTTCTTCTTCCGTTCCGCAGGAATATGTCAAGATGATCAACGACAACGGCGGCAATATGCCTGATGCCGTAGGCGTTCCGGAGGAACAGCTCAGAGAAGCTGCCAA
>CADBPB010000240.1 GCA_902796525.1 uncultured Erysipelotrichaceae bacterium
CGTAGATAACCACGATGTAGAGAGGATCTATACGAAACTCATCAACAAGGCGCATTTTCTGCCTGTGCACATCCTTCTCTATGCGCTCCCCGGCATCCCGTCCGTCTACTACGGAAGCGAATTCGGAATCGAAGGCCGCAAGGAATGGGGCTCCGATGATTCGCTGCGTCCCTGCATCAACCTTGAAGAACATCTCGATGACTACGAAACGAATGAATGCACGAGACTGATCGTCAGGCTGGGCAAGATCTACTCCGTCTATCGGGAACTTGCCTGGGGAGACTATCGAGAACTGCATCTCACGACCGGACAGTATGTCTTTTCCAGAGATGACGTCGTCATCGCTGTAAACAACGCGGATGAGGAAATAGAGCTGGAGATCGGCGTTTCCGAAGAGGCGTACGAAGGTCTGATCGCCGGACAGCATGCGCAAAGCTCACAGGGTTCGATGAAGATCCGCCTGGAACCTTGTTCAGGAGAGATCTATGTCCCGGTGGATGACCGGTACCGGGAATTTCAGAAGCTGCTCAGCGATGGCGAACGAACCTGGAAACCGGTAAGGCACATCGAAACGAAACCTTTGCAGGCTGATAGCAAAAGCGAAGAAGAAAGCATCCCGGCAATAGAGATCCCGGACATCCCTTACGAACAGATGGACATCGGACAGCTGCAGGCCGTCATTCTTGCCAAGATGGAAAGAAACGGTCCCGTGACGGAGAAGATGCGCCGTGAAGTGATGGAGAATGTCTGGCACGATTCCCTGGTAAACTGGGCAAAGAGCTTCTGATCTTTCAGACATAGATCATTCAAAAAACATCGTTTCTTTCCATGAAACGATGTTTTACTGTTACTTGTATTTTATTGCCGCGTCCTTGAGATGTTCCTTGAACTCTTCCCGCAAGGATCTCGGTTCGAGCAGTTCGATGTATTCCATGAACTGCTGCGCCAGATACAGTGCTCCGGTATGGCTGGTCTTGACGTTCAGGATGAAATATTCGCTGCCATCGGAAAAAGTGCTGACTTCGGGACCGAAGATATCGATCATCTGGTCCATGATCCTTTCATGGCATCGGAAGGAGACCGTCTCCATCTCGCCGGAATACATGAAGAGCTTGTTTCTGGCATATTCATAGGCATCCACGGACCTGGAAAGCGTCCTGGATCTCTCTTCCGTGACCGTAGCATCGGACATCCGGTCCAGGCGGTAATGGGTGAATCCTTCATGTCTCGGACTGGTAGAGATCATGTAGGCCCGGGAATCCGCATAGACGATATATCGCGGTTCGACGATGTAAGGCTCTGCTCTTCGAGGTTCCATCTTTCTATCTTTTCCATATCTTAGATATGTGAACTTCAAAGTCTTGTTTTCTCTAATGGCTTCCGAGACGGCCTCGACATTGTACATGAGTTCCCTGTTCGAGGTCTTCTGGGGGTTGGGCATGTAGACTTTGTCGGTAAATTCCTTGGCATCGTACTTGCTTTGCGTCTCCAGCAGGGTATCGATCAGCTTCTTGGATTGTTTCTGCGAGATGAAGTGGGATGCGTGGATGGCGTTGCACAGCAGCAGGACTTCTCCCTTGTCGAACTGTCTCTCTTCCAGGAAATAGCCTTTTCCATTGTCTTTGACATCGCTGATCTTATAGCCCGCCTGACGCAGTATTTCCAGGTTGGAGTAGATGGTCCTTCTCTCCAGAACGATGCCGTACCGGGCTTCCAGGAGCCTTTGAAGCTCCTTTGCGGATAGTATATGATTCTCATCGGAATACTTCCTGAGTATTTCCAGCATTAGCAGATTGGATTGTTTCTTTTCGGCCATGGCATATACCTCTTATCAATCTAATCTTAACATCGATGGCATCTTTTTTGCACCGTGTCTCTTCTATGATGAAAGCAACTGAAGCGAGGTTTTGCATATGGAAGACAGAAACATTTACATAACGATCGATCATCTGGATGATTTCGAATGCACATCGATACTAAGGCCGGGAGACAGACTGGTCTTAAAGAAAGATAAAGAGAACATCTATGATGACGAAGCGATCATCGTTTATAAAGAGAATAAAACCAAAATAGGGTATGTAGCCAACTCCGTTCATTCAGTCGCAAGAGGAACGTATTCCGCCGGAAGGCTTTATGACAGAATGGAGGATGAAAGCAGCTGTACTGTCAGGTTCGTCCTTCAGGAAGATGGGTATGCCATTGCCGAATTGAAATAAAAGAAAAAGCCTGGTTGACGATATTTTCTTTCGCTTGTTTCTGTATAATAAAAACATGGTGAAGCAAACGAAACAAACAGAGGATAAAAAAGATGTTTTGCAGTTATATATCCCTCATCCGGAAGATGGCTGGTTTTATGTGAAGATGATGTCTGATCCGGAGACGATGGCTTACAATGCGCCATGGTTTCCGCCGGATGGATGCATCCCTGAGCCGGAATCCGAATGGCTGAACATTCAGGAAAGCTGGATCGGGAAAGGACCGGAACGCTTCTACGCTTTCCTGCAAAGAATAAGCGACGGCGCTTTTGTCGGAGATGTGAATTATCACTATAATCCTGAACGGGACTGGCACGACATGGGGATCGTGATCTATGCTCCGGAGAGGGGAAAGGGATATGGCAAGCAGGGACTTCGTCTGCTGCTGGATCAGGCATTCAAAGTGGATGGCGTTGCCCGTCTGCATAACGAGTTTGAGACGACCCGGGAAGCCGGATACCGCGTCCATAAAGCAGTCGGTTTCCGGGAAACGGGTCTGATCGACGGAAACATCCAGCTGGAAATCACGAAAGAGGAGTATCTGCAAGATCATGCAGCTGATCCTAAAAAATCACAATAAAATAGCCAAAATTGCTGATTGCTGCGAAGGGATCCTGGGTGATTATGACGACTTCGATGATCTGGAGGAACTGATCGGCTGTATCAGGACCGGAAAAAGATAGATCAATACACATTGCAGCCGATAAAACAAACGTTTGGAGAAACAGAAATGAAACGATACATCGTTTTCTTAAGAGGAGTAAACATCAGCGGCAAAAACAAGATCGGCATGCCGGTTCTGAAGAAAGAACTGGAGGATGCGGGATTTTCTGACGTTTCGACCTATCTCAACAGCGGGAACATCCAGTTATCCGCCGAGAATGGCGACATAAGAAAGAAGATCGAAAAAATCATCAAAGACAGCTTCGATCTGGACATACCGGTCTATGTCGTAGAAAAAGACAGGCTTAAGGAACTGCTTTGCCATGCACCTAACTGGTGGAACAGCGGCGACAAAGCGAGGTATGACAATCTGATCTTCATCCTTTCGAATGACCGTCCCGAAGAAATCTATGAACAGATCGGCGAACCTTCCGACGGACTGGAAGAGATACAGATTTACGAGAATGTGATCTTCTGGACCTTCGATCGGACCCGATACCAGAAATGCAACTGGTGGAAAAAGACGGCAAGTAACGGCATTACGGAGAAGCTTACCATCAGGACTGCCAATACGATCCTGAAACTGTGCGGTACGGCTGAGGGGAAGGATAGGTAACAATGAGCAAGAGAGTATACATCCACTATGTGCGACATGGAAAGACGCTGTTCAACCGTCTGGGAAGGATGCAGGGCTGGTCCGACTCGCCATTGGAACCGGAAGGCATCGAACAGGCCAGGCAGGCCAAAGAAGCGTTGAAAGATATTCCGCTTAAGAAAGCCTATACTTCTACCAGCGAGCGCTGTGTCGATACGGCGCATATCGTCCTGGAAGGAAGAGATGTTCCGCTTGTCTACACCAAGAAGCTCAAGGAGATCTCCTGGGGCGATTACGACGGCTTCCTGATCAGTGACGATCCCGGAGAGATCGATCGAAGACGGCTCGGAGATTGCGATTGGACGGATGTGGGCGGAGAGAATCCCCAAATCGCCGTGGCAAGGGCGAAGGAGATCTTCGATCAGATATATGAAGAATCAAAAGACGGCGATCACATACTGGTGGTATCCCACGGGGCGATCCTGATGCATATGATGAAGATGCTGATGGGGATCGACCTGAGCAGGATGATCGCGATCCTGCGAAACAAAGGAATCATGGGCAGTCCCGTGATCAACGGTTATGCCGCCGACATTCTGATCGAAGAAGGCCGGTATCATCTCCTTGATCTCAAGGGACACGAAGGACTTTATGAAGAATACAAAAAGATAATCGGTCAATGTGAACTTGTCAAACGAAAGTAGACAGTTCTAAAAAGACAGATGAAAGCCCTGCGAGAGTGTAAACTCTGCAGGGCTTTTGTAATTGAGCTTATACATGGGTCTTTCATAGTTATAGTATTTGATATATTGATTTATGAATTCTTCCACACTGTCATAATCATTGATTCTGTAATCTGCTTTGATCTGCGCCTTGATCCATCCGTTCATTGATTCAATAATTGGATTGTCTGTAGGAGTTCCTGCTCGAGACATGGAACGAATAATGTTATTATTAAGTAAAGCTTGGTTAAAGCTTGCGGAAGAG
>CADBPB010000241.1 GCA_902796525.1 uncultured Erysipelotrichaceae bacterium
CAACCCGGAATTTGCGGATGTCCGTTCTTTGGAAGGCGTCGCTCCGACCAAGAATCCTTGCACGCCGATCCTGGCTGTCCCTACGACCGCAGGAACCGCAGCCGAAGTCACCATCAACTACGTCATTACCGACCCGGAGAACACGCGTAAATTCGTCTGTGTCGATGTCCACGACATCCCAGTCGTCGCTTTCGTCGATCCAGAAATGATGGCTTCGATGCCAGCCGGACTGACTGCCGCTACCGGCATGGATGCTCTGACCCACGCGATCGAAGGCTACATCACCGGCGGTGCCTGGGAACTTTCCGATATGTTCCACCTGAAAGCGATCCAGATGATCGCCAAGAATCTTAGAGGCGCAGTCAGGAACGAAGCCGAAGGCAGAGAAGCGATGGCGCTGGCACAGTACATCGCCGGCATGGGCTTCTCCAATGTCGGTCTGGGTGTCGACCACTCCATGGCACATACATTATCCGCCTACTACAATATGCCTCATGGCAAGGCTTGTGCGACTTTACTTCCGACTGTCATGGCTTACAACGCTCCGGTCACGGGCGAGAAATACCGTGATATCGCAGCCGCATTCGATGTCGAAGGCGCATACACGATGCCTCTGGAAGAAGCAAGAGCTGCCGCTGTCGCCGCTGTCAAGAAGCTTGGCGAAGATGTTGGTATCGTGATGTCCCTGAAGGATGTCGTCCCGATGGAAGATGTGGATGCTTTGTCTGCTGACGCCTTAAAGGATGCCTGCACGCCTGGCAACCCGCGTCCGGTCACGGTCGAAGACATCAAAGAGATGTTCCTGTCTCTGATGTAGAAACGACTTTATAATGATCTAAAAACTTCAGCATCGCTGAAGTTTTTTTATTTCTCTCTCACTTTTTTTCCGGTCATATGCTCAGGTATCAGCCGGAAGAACAGGGTCCCTTTGAACGAGTTTTCCATCTCCTCGCTGATATATCCTTCGTCATCCGTAAACTTGTAGCAGAGCTTCCGGACCATTTCACGGGCAAGCTCCCCATTCTCAACGATTTCGATGCGGCCGAAGACGATCACGCTCCGGATATTCAGATACCATTCCCCTTCGTTGCGATAGCCTTCGTCATAGACGCAGAAAGAAGCTTTGTCATGCTTGCTGAAAGCATCGATCTTGTGACCCTTTTTGCCGCCATGGAAATAGAGACAGCCGTCCTCTTCATTGTAATAATGATTCATCGGCATGCCATAGGGATAGTCGTCGTCTCCCAGGACCGATAACACGCCTCTGGGCTGTTTTCTCAGGATCTCCCTGCATTCTCCCGCTGACAGTTCCTGTTTCTTTCTAAGCATTTCTCTGAACATCTCGCCGCCTCCGATCTCTGGTTTCATTATAAAATAAACTGTTTTTTATCACGGATAAAAAATCTTGCAAAAAGATATTTTCTAAAAATATAATAGTTTCATATTTATGAAAAACGAACTATGGCATATGCCGGCCTACTATCCGCATTTCCATTGCAAGATGGATAAGTGCCGCCACAGTTGCTGCAGCAGCTGGAAGATCCCCGTCAGCAGATCGGAGTATCTTGCTTTGATCAATATGGAATGTTCCGACGAACTCTACGGCAGGGTCCAGCGCGCTTTCGAAGAGCCGGATCTCGTGACGGAGGAGTGTTACAGATATATCTGTTTCAACTGGCTCGGACAGTGTCCTTTGCAGGATCGGGGTCTGTGTAATGTCCATCGGGAAAAAGGGGAAGACTTCCTTCCGAAGATCTGCCGCCTGTATCCCCGCAGCCTGAAACGGATCAACGGATACAACGTCGCTTCCTGTTCCGGTTCCTGCGAAGCTGTGCTGGAATATCTTTATGATCACGATGAGATGTCTATCATCGCCAGGGAACTGAAGGAAGTTCCTGAAATGACCTATACGATCGAAGAAAAAGAGATCGGACAGATCGTCCTGTTCCAGAAGATCGTCCAAGACCGAAGCACGACGCTCGCGCAAAGCATCGAAGCAGTCTGCCGTATCGTCAATGAAAAGCAATTTGCTGAAGATCTGGCTTCTTTGGAAGATCCGATCGAAGCGATGATTGGACTGCTGAAACGTTTCCTGCATACCAATGCGCAGTTTGAGGAAATCGTGGCACCGATCATTGAAAGATATACGCAAGAGATAGAACTGTATCAGAAAGATGTACAGCAGTTTGAGACAGACTGCCCTTCCTGGATGAGTTTTTTTGAACGTGTCATCAATAATTCGATGATCTACGAGAATTTCCCGTTCGTCGATCAGCGTTTCGACCGGACCGATTCCTATAAGGGACTCTGTGTCTGCTACGGGATGATGCGGATGATCTGTGCTGGCAGCTATCATTTCCATCCGAATACGGAGCATCTTATCGATGCTTTGGCTGCCCTGTTCCATCTGATCGATCACACGGCTTTCTATTACAACATCCATGTCCTGGCGGAACATCCGGCCATCATGCTGAAACTATAAAGAAAAACGATCCAGCGATCGTTTTTTTACTAATGGCGCTGACGACAGGATTTGAACCTGTGGTACCTTGCAGTACGCCGCCTTTCCAAGACGGTGGAATAAGCCGCTCTCCCACGTCA
>CADBPB010000242.1 GCA_902796525.1 uncultured Erysipelotrichaceae bacterium
CAATGATGTTTCTGCATAAAAAATGCATCATTTGCAATATCATGATATCATACAAAATTTTACATTATCAATCTAAAATATGTGATTTTGCACTGTTTACATGTGCGTTTTTTTGTTTTTTGGCTTAAAATAGAGTTGTATCTTAGAGTTACTTTACATTTGCACAATTTATACGTGTCTTCGCTGTTTTGCAGTTGCAAAAACAATCTGTTAAAATGAAACAGATAAAAACGGAGAACTTCATGGGTAAAAAAGTAACGATACAGGATATTGCAGATGAACTCGGCGTATCACGAAACACCGTATCCAAAGCGTTTAATGGAGGAGAAGGGCTTGCCCCGGCAACCAGGGATAGGATCATCCAGAAAGCGATGGAGATGGACTACAAGCAGTTTTCCTATGTCAAAACACTTGCAGGGATCTCTCACAATGATATTAAGGTTGGAGAAACGCCGAATTCCTATTACGGAGAAGTCGCCCTGCTGACAACACAGTACCTGTCGCAATCGCATTTCGCCTCTCTGATGCTGGACAAATTCCAGCGTGAACTTTCGCTTCTGGGCTATACGCTCAATACACACCGCGTCAGCAAGGAAGACATCGCTTCGCTGACATTGCCGATCACTTTTAATAAGGAAAGGATCTCTGCCGTCGTCTGCATCGAGATGTTTGACGAGGCTTATGACAGAATGATCTGCGGGCTGAACATGCCGGTCCTCTTTGTCGACGGACCGCAGAAAAAAGACGGAAGTTCCCTTCCGGCCGATCAGCTCTATATGGACAACACGACCTGCATGATCCAGATGGTCAGCGAGATACTGAACAGAGGCTATCGGAAGATCGGCTTCATCGGCGACTACGAACATTGCCAGTCTTTCTTTGAAAGATACTGCGGCTTCCGTCTGGCAATGATGCTGAAGGGCTTGGAAGTGAACGAAAAGTTCATCATCAAAACCAACAACAAAGATATCCTGGAGAAGCGCCTGCTCGCTCTGGATGAGATACCGGAAGTCTTCTTCTGCGCAAACGACTTCGTCGCCATCGATTCGATCGCGACGCTTCGCTTCCGCGACGTCCGTATCCCGGATGATGTCCTGTTCTGCGGTTTCGATGATTCGCCGGAATCCCGGGTCTTCAATCCGCCGCTGACGACGATCCACATCCACACCCAGGTCATGGCCTTCGAGGCGATCCACCTGCTGATGTCCAGGATGAAAGAACCTTCCCTGGATTTCAGGACCGTGCACACGGAGTGTGATCCAATCTTCCGGGCATCGACAAAAGATTAAAAAGGACACAGAACTATGAACTTCTTCTCTTACGACAGCAAGTTTTCCCAGATCCTGCTGAAGCTCTGCTACAGCTGCTATCTGAACGTCATGTGGATCGTATGTTCGCTTCCGATCTTCACGATCGGGGCAGCGACGACTGCGCTGTATTACTCGATGCTGAAAGTGCTGCGCAACGAAGAAGGACATGTCGCCCGTCATTTTTTCAAAGCATTCAAAGAAAACTTCAGACAGTCCACCATCATCTGGCTCATCATGCTGGGTGTCGGACTGTTTTTAGGTTTTGATCTCTACGTTCTCTATCATCTGAGACTGACCTCCAGCCACACGATGGCGGTCATGTGGACCCTCATCATGGCCATCGTGATCGGTTTCGCCGTCATCTACATGATCGTCCTGTTCATGATCTTCCCGCTGGAAGCGAGTGTCATCAACACGACGCCGATGATGTTCAGGAATGCCTTCCTGATCGGCACCCACTATCTGTTTGCCCCGATCACGGTCTTTGCGATCCACTTTGCGATGTTCTACCTGGTCGTCGCCGTCTTTACACCGCTGGCCATCTTCGGTGAAGGCCTCTGTGCCCTGCTCAGCTGCTGGGTCCTGAACAGCCTGCTGATCACCGTCACTTCCTACAGCGAGGAAGAAGAATGAAACTCTCCGAAAAAGAAAAAGCCTCTCACAAAGAAGCTTTTAGGAATATGAACCTTCAGGACAGGATAGACTATATCTTTTCCTACTATAAGGCCTATATCATCGTCCCCCTTGTCATCCTCATCCTGGCGGGACATTTTATTTATGCAAGAATCACCAGAAAAGAAGAAGTCCTCTATCTTGCCGCGATCAATATCGCAGCAGGCGAAGATCTGACTGCTGAGCTCACAGATCAGTTCATCGAGGAATGCTTTGAAGCTCCCAAAAAGAAGAGAGTCACTTTCTATCCGGAACTCTACATCACCGATGACGCATCCTCTGACAACAACCGCTACGCCTATGCCTCGCGCGTCAAACTCCTGGGTACCATCGAAACAAAGAAACTCGACGCAGTGATCCTGAACAGGGAAGCCTACGACCTGCTTTCCCGCAGTGGCTATCTTCTCGATCTCACTGCCTATATCGGCAAGGAGTCTCTTGTCTATAACGACGTCCTGATCCACGACAACCGCATCGATCATCTGCTGGATGAAGAGATCGAAGAAGATCTTTCTTCCTATCCGGCAGGAAACGGCATCGATATATCCGCATATCCGATCATCCGCAAGGCGGGTTTCCCCGAAACCGTCTATCTCTGCGTGATCGCCAATACGCCACGCATCGATACCGTCCTAACCTATATCGACTATCTGAAGAAGTGATCCAAAGACAGGATCTTTATCCCGACAGGCTGTCATCAGCAGCCTTTTTAATTTCGCTTCAGCATGGCGATCCCGATGAAGAGGATGGCAAGAAAAGCCACCATGCCAGATCCCGCTTCCATGTTCAATGCGAAGCTTCCCGAAGGATCGTCAAAGGTCCCCAGCATTCCTCTTTCCAGCGACAGCATCGAAGCGATCGC
>CADBPB010000243.1 GCA_902796525.1 uncultured Erysipelotrichaceae bacterium
GATCCAAGGCTGTCGGAATGCGGCGGTTTTTCTGGTCGGCACAGGTGTCGGAGGAGGTCTTGTCATCGATCATCGTATCGTAAGAGGTCCTCGTTTCACGGCCGGGGAATTCAGTTTCATCAATACGGAGGCAAGCCGTTATGAAGATCCTTCCCAGATCATCGGTTCATGCTGTTCAACGACCTATCTGTTGCGCCGTTATCAGGAATTGAGCGCTTCTGCGGAAGCGGTCGACGGACGGGAATTCTTCCGGTTGCTTCCCGAAGACAAGCACGCACAGACCGCTCTGGAAGAACTTTGCAGCAATATCGCCTTGCAGATCTACAATCTCTACTGGCTGCTGGATCTGGAAAAGGTCGCGATCGGAGGAGGTATCAGCCGACAGCCTGTGCTGATTGAAACGATCAAAGCCAAATTCGCAGAGGTGCAAAGCAAGGCCATGACCGCCCGTTTCCATGAAGCCCTTCCTGTGGAAATCGTACCCTGCACCTTCGGCAACGACGCAAACCTGATTGGCGCTTATCTTACTTATGATACATACTGCAGATAGAAAGACAGACATGAAGCAAGTAGAAAATACCATGGGTCTGCTGATGGGACTATCCCTCAGTTTCATCCTTTCGCTGACCGGAACCCCGAATTCGGGAGCTTTCACGCTTCCTTCCTTCTTGGGCAGTTTTCTCATCAGCGTCATGATCAGTATGGCCATCACGAAAATCATTCCCATGCAGAAGATTTCTTCTTCTTTCTCCGATAAGCTGAAACTGAAAAAAAGCAGTCTGCCCCGCCGGCTTTTTGAAACGCTGATTTCCGATCTGCTGATGTCACCGCTGATGACCCTGATCATGGTCTTTATCGCTTACCGGCAAGCTACCGCTCATGGTGCAAGGATCCCTTTCGGACCTATGCTGATCCGATCGGAAATCATCAGTTTCCTTGTCGCCTATGCCGTTTTGTTTTTCCTGACGCCAGTCTTCCTGAAATACTCATTAAAAAAAGCGGGAATCATCCCGCAAAGCAAAGAATAACACAAAGGGCTCGATGAGCCCTTTGTTTATTTGATCAATGACTGTCCCCGTTTGACAGGCTGCCTGTCGATAAAGTCGATTTGTTTTCCGTTGTCGTTCGTAAGAATCAGAATGGTAGACATATCGTATTTCTCGGATAAACGGGGAAAATCCACTTCGACGACCGGATCTCCCGCTTTCACGGTATCGCCCTGTTTCTTGAACAGTCTGAAACCGTCGCCTTTCGCGTTGACGGTATCGACGCCGCAATGTACCAGCAGTTCCACGCCCTCGTTTGTCGTAATGCCGAAGGCATGACCCGTCGGAAACAGCGCCGTCAGTTCGCCGTTTGCAGGAGCGCACAGGATCGTCTTTTTGTCATAACGGAAAGCCAGGGACTTGCCCATCATTTCTTCCGCAAACATCGGATCGGATACCTCCTTGATATCGATCATTTCGCCATCGGCGATCGCCACGATATCGGAATCCTTAATATCCTCGAGCGGCGGCAGATACGGTTTTTGTAAAAATCTGTCTAAAAAACCCATATTATTCTAAATCCTCTCCATTTGAAGCGATGACTTTCTTATACCAGTAGAAAGAATCCTTCCGGTAACGGTCATATGTGCCATTGCCTTCATCATCCGCATCCACATAAACGAAACCGTAACGTTTCGACATCGACACCAGCGAACAGGATACGAGATCGATGCAGCCCCATGGCGTATAGCCTATCACATCCACGCCATCCTCGATCGCCTCGGCGATCGCTTTGATATGAGAACGCAGATAAGCGATACGGTAATCGTCATGGACGGTCTTTTCTTCGTTGAGTTCCTCGAACGCGCCGATGCCGTTTTCTACGATGTAGATCGGCAGATGGAAACGATCCCTCAACTCGTTCAGCGAGATACGCAAGGCCGTCGGATCGATCTGCCAGCCGAAATCGCTGGTTTCCAGATACGGATTATGCAGGGTCCTGATGAACGAACCGATGCGTTCCTGACGTTTCGGATCCGCCGTAACGATCGATGAGAGATAATAGCTCAAAGAAATGAAATCGACTGTTCCCTCCGCCAGGATCTTTTCGTAACCGTCGTACCACGTGATTTCGATACCGTTCTTCTTGTAATATGACAGGATCCAGGATGGATAGGAACCTCTGGCCATGACATCGCAGAAGAACATATTGAATTCCGTTTCCTGATGTGCGCGCAGCGCATCTTCCGGCGCAGGCGTCTCCGGATAAAGGTGATGGAGATTGAACATGTTCCCGATCAGACAGTTCGGCGCCGTTTCATGAGCGTATTTCACGATCATCGCGCTGGCGATGAACTGATGATGCAGCGCCTGATGGGATGCGTTCTCCCATCTCTTCGCCATTTGCGAAGGCAGTGGCGCAAACGGTCGGAAATCCTTCGGTATCTCGAAACCGTCATCGTAACGGTCCAGAATGATGCCGCCGCCCAGATAAGGCACGGCACACACCATGTTGATCTCATTGAAAGTCAGCCAGTATTTTACTTCATCTTTGTATTCATCGATCAGGAATTTCAGATACCTGAAGCAGTAAGGAATGACCTCGGGCGAAACCCAGCCGTCATACTTCTCGACAAAAATGATCGGAAGTTCGTAATGGATCATCGTGACCAGAGGTTCGATCCCGTACCTGTGCAATTCCGCGAATACATCGTGATAGAACCGAACGCCTTCCGGATCCGGCGTTTCTTCCAGACCGGTCGGAAACAGCCTGGTCCAGGAGATCGACATGCGGAAGGACTTGAAACCCATTTCAGCAAGAAGAGCGATATCTTCCTTGTAACGATGGAAGAAATCGATGCCCCTTCGATTCGGAAAGTTCAGTGTTGTTTCTTCGGCTCTTGCCTTTTCCAGGTCTTTCTTCAGCATGAAGTTGCAAGGCGTCTTCGGACCGCGGAAATAGACATAATCCAGATGACACAGACCCTTGCCATCCAGGCATCTGCCGCCTTCTATCTGGGCGGCGGAAGTAGCGCCGCCCCATAGAAAGTTCTTTGGAAATTTAGCCATCAATTAGCCCTGTGCATCGATGGCGTCTGCTTCATCATCCTTGTAGAAGACCATCGTGAGAGCGAAAGTGACGACTGCTGCGACAATGACAGCAATGACCATGTTCCTTAAGTCAGTCATCGATCCGTTCTGCGGATTGATGAATACCGGGAACGTAAAGATGTTTGGCGGACCGCCGGCATAGGATCCGACATTCAGTAAAGCACAGATGATACCGCCGACGGCAGAACCGATCATTGCGGCATACAGAGATTTCTTGTATTTAAAAGTGATACCGTACATACCAGGTTCGGAAATGCCCGGGATCGCATCAGAGAAGGCACAGGAGAACGCCATGGATTTGCGTTCTGCATTCTTTGCCTTGAATGCGACAGCCAGACAGGCGGCAGCCTGTGTGTACTGGAACAGGAAACCTGCCGGATGAGTGATCGGGTTCTTTCCGTATCTTCCGCCGATCGCCATGGCGACAGCCATCAGGTTGAAATGCATACCGGTGATGACGATATACGGATAGATAGCGCAGAAGATCGGAACAAGGATCTTGCCGAACGGTGTGTTGAACAGCATGATCAGCAGACCGGCAAATGCCTCAGAAAGTCTTGCACCAATCGGAGCCAGAACAAGCAGCGTCAGTGGCAGCATGATAACCAGTTCCAATAACGGAACGAAGATGAATCTGACGATCTTCGGAATGAACTTGTTGAGTACTTTTTCAACATAGCTCATGACGAATACGGTCAGGATAGCCGGAATGATCGTGTTGGAATAAGTAGCCGGATAGATCGGCAATCCAAACAGATAGCCAGCGTTTCCTGTACCCGGAATGATCGTCGGAGGTCCGCCCGGATTCGGGATCGTTGCGCCGGCACCCTGCTGGCAAAGAGCCACAAAATCAGGATAGACCAGGATCAGACCCATAAGGATCGCCATGGCGGCCTTGACATTAAATCTTCTAGAAGCAGCATAAGCGACCAGAACAGGCAGGAAGTAGTAAGCTACGTTGTAGACCCAAGTGAATGTTGCAACAGTCGGTGAGTCAGCTGAGACGATATGCAGATTGATCAGCAGCATCATGACTGCCTGAAGCAATCCGCAGGCTAGCAGTGCCGGCAGGATCGGGAACACACAGGAAACGATCGCCGGGAAGATGGATCCAAGGATCTCCTTGAAGCTCTTCTTTTTCTTCGTCAGCTCCGGATCAAGGTTCTCGTCGATCGCGGCTTCTCTTGCGACGCCTGAGACATTGACGAAAGCGTCATAGACTTCGTTGATGTCGTTACCGATGATGACCTGAACCTGATCGCCGATCATCTGCGCACCGATAACGCCAAGTTTCTTGATGTCATCGATTTTGACCAGACTGGTATCTTTCGGAGTGATACGTAATCTGGTTAGACAGTGGGCGGCATGGGCGATGTTGTCCTTGCCACCGATCAGTTCGACGATGGAAGCAGCCAGTGCCCCAAAGTCTTTCTCTTGTTTAGCCATAATTTTGTCCTTTCTATTCAAATTATTGCTTGTATTTTGATATCCCCTCAGGATATTAAAACCTATCTTGTAATAAAGCCGAAATTTGTTTTGTATTTCAGGTAATCCAGCAGAAACATCTCTTCCTTTGCGATCTTTCCC
>CADBPB010000244.1 GCA_902796525.1 uncultured Erysipelotrichaceae bacterium
ACTTGCCCGTAGACGGGTCCAGATTGGCCAGAGGTTCATCGAACAGCAGGATCCTGACATCATCGACGATGACACCCGCCATGGAGACCCGCTGTTTCTGTCCGCCGGAAAGGTCATACGGGGCGTTCTTCATATGATCCTCGATACCGACCTTTTTAGCCGCCTCCATGATCTGCTTCTTCATAACGTCCTGTTCCACGCAGTCGTTCTCCAAAGCGAATGCGATATCCTCTCCCACCGTCAGCCCGACGAACTGCCCGTCCGGATCCTGCAGGACCGTGCCCACTCTGGTCGACAGTTCGAAGATGGATGACTCTTTCGTTGTGATCCCATCGACCGTCAGTTCGCCTTCCATCTCCCCTTCATAGGAAAAAGGGATCAGCCCGTTGATACAGTTGCCTAATGTGCTTTTGCCGGACCCGCTGGCTCCGCAGATCAGGATCTTTTCTCCCGGATAGATGTCCAGATCGATATGCTTCAGCGTAGGCTGTTTCTGGGCGTTGTACTGGAAAGAAAAATCCTTAAAAGAAATAATCGGTTTCATACTTCATCATTATACAATTTTCCAGTCGCAGCTGCGATTCCTTGCGTCGATTTTTGAATTATCACCATTGTTTCACAATCGGCTGTTAATATAATAGTGTAAAGTTTTTTCATTTCATCTCCCTAAGATTCGACAAAGAAAAAAGAAGTATCGCATGATACTTCTTTTTCATTGAACTCTGAATCGGATATTACTCTTTATCCAGCGAACCCGTCTTGGCGACTGTCTTGGAGTAACCGAAGAGCAGCAAGCCGCCCAGTACGACAGCGAACAGGAAATCGCCTGCACCGGCAACCAGACCCTGCGTGAAGACCAGATCCACAGGCTCCTTGTAGATGACGATATCGCCGACCGGAGCGATGACCAGCCATGCCAGAGCATTTGCCAGAAGGTTTGCCAGAACGAACGTGATGATTTCTTTCTTGGCGAAGTAACCGTCTTTGACGTTGATCTTATTCGCAAAGAGACCGACGACCAGACCGTAAACGGCAGTCGCAAACGCCCAGCTCCACCATACGCCGCCCCAGCTCATGTCGGTCAGCACGTGGCCGATGAAGCCTGACAGGCAGCCTACGACCGGTCCGTACAGTACGGCAAACACGGCCTGGATCGCATACTGGAACGTAATGTTGGTGTTCGGGATGCCGCTAGGAATCGCAACGAAACGAGCCAGAACGAAGAACAGCGCAGCACCGATACCGGTAGCAACGACTTTCTTGACAGAATCATTTTTCATACTTTTTCTCCCCCTATTTCCAAAAGAAAGCCCATCACTGATGGGCAAATGCATATGTTCACCCATCGTTCAAGCTTTAGCACCTTGCAAGAGGTTGCTGAGATCTCACAGAGCTTGTCTCTCCATCTCTCTTTATGGACTTAATCATCTTAACATCATTGTTTTGCAGTTTCAATATATCGAAACGATGAAAACGGATACATTTATCCTTCCAGGAAGGAAACGGTCGTCCGGACCAGTTCTTCGCTGTCCTGCGGGCGTCCGTCCCACAAGCCGAAGCCGTGATCGGCCTCCTGGATGTAATGCAGTTTTCTGCAGGAAGCGTTCTTCATACGGTCATAGATCCATTGCGCGTTTTCGATTTCGATGGTTTGGTCATGCTTTCCCTGGATGATCAGCGCATCTCCTGCAAAGCTTTCCAAAGGGCCCAAGGCGTCCCATTCCAGCATCTCATTCACAAATGTGGAAGACATCTTGCCGGTTTCCTCGGTGAAGATATCGTAGAAATCGCAGGAACCTTCCCTGTCGCATTGTTCCTTCAACGTACGAAAGGACTGTTCCAGAAAGCGATCATCCAGAGTGAACGGCTGGTTGCAGGCGGCCCAGAAGACCAGTTTTTGCGTTTCCGGATGTTTCTTCAGAAACAGCGAGATCAGTCTTCCGCCCATGCTGTAGCCAAGCAGATAAAGACGTCCGTCCAGCGGATAATGTTCTTCCATATACCGGTAGCAGCTTTCCATATCATCCAGACAGTGATCCAGACTGTATTCGCTAAAAGCTTCTTTCGAATCGCCGCAGCCGGGAAAGTCCATCCGTATCGAATGGAACCCTTCTTCCGCCATCCGTTCGGCGACGGCCGTAAATCTTCCGTCTTCCGTACGTTCCGCCTTAAAGCCGTGAGCCAGGATCAGCAGGCCTCCTTTGCCTTCAATAGAAACGATATCCGCAGGAATCAGCGTCCCTCTTTGCGAAAGGATCGATACGGTTTCCGTCTTCATTTATGACAGCCTCTTATACAGGTAGTTTCCCAGCATCTGCACCAGCTGCACGAAGACGATCAGAATGACCGAACAGACCAGAAGGTATTCCGTCTTGTACTGCTGATAGCCGTAGCGGATCGCCAGATCGCCGATGCCGCCTCCGCCTACAGTTCCGGCCATTGCCGAATAACCCACCAGCGAAATGATCAGCAGGATCACCCCGTTCAGCATTCTCGGGATGGATTCCTTGATATAGACACGGAACAGGATCTGCAGATCGGAAGCGCCGAAAGACTTCGCCGCCTCGATGACGCCCGGATCGGTTTCTCTCAGGCTCGTCTCAAAGATCCTTGCGATGTATGGGATCGCCGAAACCGTCAGCGGCACGATCGCCGCCGTGGTACCGATCGCTTTTCCCGCTACCAGCCTTGTAAATGGAATGATGATCACCAGCAGGATGATGAAAGGAAAAGAACGGAACGTGTTTACCAGAAAAGACAGCGTCTCATAAACGATCCTGTTCGGACGCAGACCGTCCGGAGCCGTCAGAGTCAGGATAATGGCAGGAATGAACCCAAGAACGACCGAGAATACTGTCGACCAGAAGACCATGTACAGGGTCTGCCTGCTTGCGTTAAGAATGATGTCCGTCATATCAGCCCAAGACCTCCCATAATACTTTCACCGAGTCCAGATAATTCAGGACCTTTTCTTTATCTTTCTCATTGATCGTAATGACCAGCGAACCGTAGACATTGGAACGGAAATCCTCCAGTTTTGCCCAGGAAATTGAAAAATCGATATCCAGCTTCCTGGCCATCTGGGAGATGACCGGTTCGTCCGAGCTTTCGTCCGTAAAGAACAGCTGGACGTTCAGTCCACTGTCCGGAAGAAGATCGCTGTCTTCGTGCAGGAAGGCTTTGACATCCTTCACAGGACGGATAAACAGCTCTTCCGGACGGCCTGTCGCCAGGACCCTTCCTTCCTTGATGAACGCGACTTTTTCACAGATCTGTTTGACGACTTCCATCTGATGGGTCACCACGATGATCGTAATACCAAGATCTCTGTTGATCTGCTGCAGCAGGCTCAGGATCTCCCGGGTGATGGCCGGGTCCAGCGCGGATGTCGCTTCATCGCATAACAGGATCTGCGGATCGAGGACCAGCGCCCTGGCGATCGCCACTCTCTGTTTCTGTCCTCCGGACAGTTCCCGGGGACGAACACGCATCTTGTCTTCCAGCCCGACCAGCGAAATCAGTTCCTTGATTTTAGCATCAGCCTCGGGAGTATGCGTATTGATGCCCCAGAACTTCATCGGAAGCGCGACGTTGCCGTAGACATCGAGCCGTTCGAGCAGATTGAAATTCTGAAAGATCATTCCCATTTTCTTCTGCAGGAGATGCAGCTGCTTCTTATCTCTGGATGAGACTTCCACATCATCGACATAGATATGTCCGGACTGATATTCTTCCAATCCGTTGATGCATCTTAAAAGCGTCGATTTCCCCGCACCGCTCTGTCCGATGATCCCGTAGATCTCGTGATCGGCGATCTCCAGAGAAATATCCTTGAG
>CADBPB010000245.1 GCA_902796525.1 uncultured Erysipelotrichaceae bacterium
TCTTCTGCCGTCTGGAAGGTGACTGGGTTCGCAACGATCGTGCCATTCGGCCGGATTTCCGCTTTCGTATCCTTCAGCAGATCGCCGAGAACAGCAGCCTGACCGATGGAGAGGATGACATTGTCGCAGTCGACGGTCAGCAGCTCATTCTCATCGTATTCCGGACTGAATTTCTTGTTTTCATCGTAAACGCGCGTACAGCGCTTCATGACGATGCTGCTGATCTTTCCGTTCTTGACAAGGATTTCCTTCGGACCCCACTGGTTCTTAATGACGACGCCTTCTTCTTTGGCTTCGGCGATCTCGTCTTTTGCCGCAGGCATCTCTTCCGGACTTTCAAGACAGTACATCTCCACTGCATCTGCGCCTGCCCTGAACGCGGTCCTGGCGACATCGATCGCTACATTGCCGCCGCCGATCACCACGGTCTTGCCTTTGATGAACTTGTCCTTCAAAGCATTCGCTTTCCGTAAGAAGTCGACACCGGACATCGCATAGTCTTCATTCGGAATATTGGCTTTTCTTCCTGCCTGCATGCCGATGGCGACATAGAAGGCTTTATAGCCTTGTTCTCTCAACTGCTGTATCGTGACATCCTTGCCTACTTCGACGCCGCAGCGGATCTCCGCTCCCATCGCCCGGATCACATCGATCTCGGCCTCGATCACTTTCTTTTCCAGACGGAAATTCGGAATGCCGTACATCAGCATGCCGCCCGGCTTTTCTTCTTTCTCGAAGACCGTGACCGGATAGCCTTGCTTTCTCAAATAGAAAGCAGCGCTCAATCCCGCCGGACCGGCGCCGATGATGGCGATCTTGTATTCGTCGCCCCACTGTTCGCCGACATCGTTGTAGCAGTTCGGGATATATCTTGTTTCCGCATTCAGCTCCTGGGCGGCGATGAATTTCTTGATCTCATCGATCGCGATCGGCTGGTCGATCAGGCCTCTGGTGCATCGTTCTTCGCAGCGCTTGTTGCACACGGCGCCGCAGACTGCCGGGAACGGATTGTCCTGTTTGATCAGTTTCAAGGCATCCAGATATCTTCCTTCGGACGCCATCTTGATGTAGCCCTGGATCGCCAAGTGGGCCGGACATGCGGTCTTGCATGGAGCCGTTCCGGTCTCATAGACATTGATCTTGGCGTCTTCACGGTAGTTCTTGTTCCACTTGTCCGGACCCCATTTCTGGGCATCCGGCAGTTCCGTCTTCGGATAGACGATCTTGCTGCCGTCTTTCAGACAGAGCTTCTGGCCGAGCTTGGCCGCGCCGACCGGGCAGACTTCCACGCACTTTCCGCAGGCCACACACTTTTCCGTGTCCACATGAGCCCGGTATGCGGAAGCAGACATGTTCGGGGTATTGAACAGCTGCGATGTTCTTAACGCATTGCAGGTACCCGGGGAACAGTTGCAAATGCCGACGATCTTGTCTTCCCCATCCAGATTGGTGATCTGATGGACATAGCCCTTTTCTTCGGCGATCTTCAGGATATTCATGACTTCGTCATAAGTGATATAATGGGCATCCTTTCTGGTCTCGACCAGATATTCCGCCATATCGCCAACCGCCAGACACATCATGCCTTCGATATCACCCACGCCTTCGCCGCGCATCGCCTGCTGTCTCCGGCAGGTACAGACATCGACGCAGTATTTGTCGTATTTCTTCAGCCAGTGCGAAAGATGCTCGACGCTGACCGATCTGCTTTCGTGTTCGATGGCTTTCTCGACCGGGATGACATGCATGCCCAGTCCGCCTCCCCCCGGAGGAACGAACCTGGCGACCTTGCCTACCGGTACGCTGGACGCGTAATTGAAGAAAGTCGCCACTTCCGGATGCTTCTCCAGCAGTCTGGAAGTCATCATCATATATTCTCCTGAACCGACGACCCATTTCGGAATGAAATACTGCCTTCTTCCTTCCGGATTCTCCCGGTCGAATTCCATCAGACCGATCTCGCAGATATCGAAAGCCATCTTCTCCGCTTCTTCCGGCGTCATATTGTTACGTTCCGCCATCTGTTCCGGCAGAAGCTTGACCGTTCTCTTCTTCTTGAACGACAGCATGAATCTGACCTGTTCCTTGGTCAAAAGACGGTCCAGGATCCAGAAATCCGGATAATGCACATCGACATCTTCGGCTTTGCGGATCTGGATGTCATCCGTGATCATGTTGGCGAGTTCTTTGATCAGCGCCTCTTTTTCCGGATCTTCGCACTTGTATTCTTCGTTGAAGAAATCCGTTTCATTGAACATATAGTTCTTAAGATGTTCAGGTATCATAGTTATTCCCTCTCTATTTCCTATTTTATAAGAAAACAGAATACAAATGAATAAGAATCGTTCCCTTTGCATTCCATCGCTTTCCCGATGATTTGTAAGCCGTTTCCAGAAAGGTTAAAATGAAAGCGTGAACCACGACAATGAAGCTTATTCGCAATACCTCTATGCCCGGAAGATCGCCAGAAAGACGCTTTTTCATGACCGTCTGCATAAGAGGGATCCCTACCTGAAAGTGCTGGACGATATCGTCGACGACAAGACCTGCAAAGCCGTTTATCTCGGCCATATCGATGCTCCGGCGGAACTGATCGTCGGTACCAAAACCCAGGGACGTTCCCTGAGCTTTTCCAGCGATTTTATGCCGCTGCTAGGGGAAAAAAGTGAATTTGCCGTCAAATGGATCAATGTCTGCCGCTATCATCTTTCCGATGAAGGCATCAGCGAACTGCCGACGGCCTACGAGTATCTGGGAAAGTTCTATGTCGCCGAAGGAAACAAACGGGTAAGCGTACTGAA
>CADBPB010000246.1 GCA_902796525.1 uncultured Erysipelotrichaceae bacterium
ATCAAAAGAACCCTGCTTATTGGTCCAGGTATAGAAATCGGCCACATAGTTCTTGGCAACCAGTTCGGCGATCCTCAGGCCATCGGCCTCTTCTTCGTCTTCGATCGCTGTCTTCAGTTCCTTGAAATAGTCTTTCTGCAGATCGGTCGCATTCTCCCTCAAGATATAGCCCATAGACTCGATCTTGTTTTCGTCCTTGACTTCCGCAACGCCCTGGGCCAGATTCTTGATGTTCATGACTTCTTTATAAACGATCGAACCAAAAAACCCGATTGCAACAAGCAATGGCAGAATCAAGAGAAACAGCAGGAGATAGCGTTTTTTCTTGTCCGCAAACAATCCTGCTCCGCGTTGTTTCTTTTTCTTAGGTTTCAATTCAGTATTCTTTCTCATAATAATAGTAAAAAAGGATTATTTAATCCTCTCATTATTATATTACAAACTACATGCTCTCGCAAATAATCACATAAGTTCACATAAATGATCAAATGCCCTCGGTTGAGTCTTTTTTGAACAGGATCTTGACCGTCAGCAGAATCAGCTTGATATCGTCGATCAGCGAATAGTTTTCGATATAGTAAAGATCCAGCAGCAGCTTGTCTCTTAACGAAGTGTTGTATTTGCCGTAGATCTGGGCATAGCCGGTCAGCCCCGCTTTCATCATCAGACGGTAACGGAATTCCGGCATCGTTTCATCGATCTCGTCGTAGATTTCCGGACGTTCCGGACGCGGACCGACAAAAGACATTTCGCCTCTCAGGATATTGACCAGCTGAGGAAGCTCGTCCATCCGGATCTTGCGGATGAACTTTCCGACCTTCGTTATGCGGTCGTCGTTTTCTTTCGCCAGCGTGACGCCCGTGTGTTTCTCGGCGTTCATGATCATGGAACGGAACTTGATGATCTTGAATTTCCTGCCTTTGGTGGTCAGACGCACCTGCTTGTAGAAGATATCGCCCCTGTCTTCGATCTTGATGGCGATTGCGATCAGCAGCATGATCGGACTTGTCAGGATCAGAAGGAACAGCGAACCGAAAATATCGATCAGACGCTTGAAGATCCTCTCCACCTGGGACGGACCGAAATCATTCGTCTTCAGGATCGGAGTATCCGTCATATGCAGGATGCTGGAACTTGCCAGCAGCATATCCGTGATGCTCGGCACGTCAAATACCAGCAGTTCCCTCTCGTAGCAGGCTTTAAAGATCTTCTTCTTATTTTCATGATGCACATCCAGAGTGACGACGCCATCGACATCTTTCAGCAGTTCATCGATCTTCTTATAGTTGATCTTTTTCAGGTCGACCGTTTTCACGATGTGCAGAGAAAGATCCTTGACATTGTTCAGTTTGCCGATGAGTTCATCATGGGAATCTCCCCGTATGGCGATCAGCCGGATCGGCGGGTACTGGTTCTTGATGAAGTGGTTGCCCAGATACAGGAACAGCGCGGCAAACGCCATTTCGATCGCCTGCATGCTTAAGATCGGCCACAGAGGCAATATGCGCAACGTGATCAGACAGAGCACCAGAAAGATGAACGCATTGGTAAACAGCAGGGTCAGCGAATGCGAAAGGAACAGGTCCGTAGTCGTGGTTTCGCCAATGTTCATCGCGCTGAACAGTCTGCCGAAGACGATATACAAGGTCAGATACATCAGAAAGAAGATGAAATAGCCGTTGGAATAGTAAAAGAAATAATCCTGATAGCTGGTCATCAGGATCGCCAGATAGATGATCTCATAGAGCAGGATCATCGCGATATTCAACGCAAGCTTGCCGTTTTCCTTGTTGTTGAAACGATCGATCATTTGATTTTGACAGCGTCCTTCTTATTGGTACGGGCGATGATGTAGTGCGGCCTGTCCTTGACTTCCATATAGGTCTTGCCTACATACTGGCCGATGATTCCCAGAGACAGCAGCTGGATTCCGCCTAGCAGCAGCAAGATGCACACGATCGTAGCCCAGCCCTGGACAGGATCGCCATATAAGGCGTATTTGATGACGATAAAGATCAGATAAATAAAGGAACAGATCGTCGAGATCATGCCGAATACGGAAGCCAGCTCCAGGGGAGCGTTCGAAAAGCTCATGAATCCGTCGATCGCATAGCGGACCAGTCCCCAGAAGCTCCAGGAAGTCTGACCGGAAGCGCGGTTGACGTTCTCATACTCGATCCAGTAGGTCCTGAAACCGATCCAGGAGAACAGACCTTTGGAGAAACGGTTGTATTCCGTCATCGACATCAGCGCTTCGACCATGTTCCGTCTCATCAGGCGGTAATCTCCTGCCCCGTCCATCAGTTTCGTATCGGAAATCGCATTGATCACGCGATAGAACAGTCTCGAGAAGAATGTCCGTATCCCCTTGTCTCCCTTGCGATCCACTCTCCGGCAGGCGGCGCAGTCGTATTCCTCATCCTGCAATGCGGCATACATCTTCTGCAGCAGGATCGGGGGATGCTGAAGATCGGCATCGATAAAACCGACATAATCTCCTGTCGCATTGGCAAGTCCCGCCAGCATGCCGGCTTCTTTGCCGAAATGACGGGAAAAAGACAGATACGTCACATGTGGGTCTTCCGCCAGACGCATCAGCACTTTCAGAGTATCGTCGCTTGATCCGTCGTCGATGAAGATCAGTTCATGTTCCACATCCATCTGGGCAAACACTTTATTGATTTCCGCATAAAAAAGATCCAGAACCTCTTCTTCGTTGAAACAAGGTACGATGATCGATATCCGTTCTTTCTTTTTCTTCATTTGATTTCCTTTAAACGCAATACGCTTTCCTTTTCGATGCTGCGATTCTTCGAAGTATTCGAATCCCTGAAATATTTTGCGTTCATCTCCTTCGAATACTCGCTCTCCAATGCCGTTCCCGGATGGAACAGCAGTTCCAGATCGCGTCCGTCACGATCAGCTTTTTCTTTCATGGCGGACCATAACACTTCTATTCTATCAAAATCCATATGCAATGACATAACCAATCCCCACAGATACATCGTCTGTTTCTCCTGTTTCTGAAGATAGCGGTGAATCTTGCGGGAGTAGAATCTCAAGATACGGTTCTTGATGAGATTCACCGGACTGTAGCTTGACCACAGGCTTTTTTCTTTCAGATAGACATCCAACGGCTCCGATGGTTCCCGGATGTATTCGACATCCAGTCCGTCTTCTTCGATGACTTCGATGAGGCTTTCCCAGACGATGGGAATCGGGTGCGTATGGACATGGGAGTCGATCCTGAAGCCATTCTGTTGTACCGGGACGTTGTTTTCTTTGGCGATGGAAATGCATCTGTCAATGACTTTCTGCGTCTCTGAAAGCTGTCTGCGGATCTCCTGCTTGAGGATGGTTTTGTATTTCTTTCTCTTTAGGCTGTATGAGGCAAAAAAGAGC
>CADBPB010000247.1 GCA_902796525.1 uncultured Erysipelotrichaceae bacterium
GATCCTTACAATACTTATACGGTACAGGGACTGCCTCCGGGACCGATCTGCAATCCGAATGAGATCGCCCTGAAAGCAGCACTTCATCCGGATACGTCCGACGGCTATTTCTACTTCTGTGCGAATATGTGCGATGGCGGTACTGCGTTTGCCCGTACGTATGCGGAACACGAATATAATATCCAGCATTATTATCTTGCTTGTGCAGATTAAGTGATAAGGAGCTTATCTATGAAACTGGAAAAACCTATCGTCATCGGTATTGCGGGAGGAACCTGTTCCGGCAAATCATCGATCGCCAAGATCCTGGTGGAAGATCTTGACAACGAAACGATCACGATCATCAAGGAAGACGACTACTACAAGGATCAGAGCGATCTTCCTATGGAGGAAAGGGTCAAGACCAACTACGACCATCCGCTGGCTTTTGATTTCGATCTGATGACCCAGCATATCCGCGATCTGATCGACCGCAAAACCATCGAAAAGCCCACCTACGACTATACCGTCCACAACCGTTCCGATGTGACCGAGATCATTCATCCAAGCGATATCATCGTCATCGAAGGACTGTTTGCGCTTTATAACGAAGAGATCCGCAAACTGGAAGATATCAAGATCTTCGTGGATACGCCAGCCGATGAACGGTTTATACGGCGTCTGAAAAGAGATGTCATCGAACGTGCACGTACGGTCGAATCGATCACCAGTCAGTATCTGACGACCGTGAAACCGATGCATGACCAGTTCATCGAGCCGACCAAACAGTATGCGGATGTGATCATCCCGCAGGGCATGACGAATACGGTTGCGATCGATCTTCTGAAAACGAAGATCAATAGCATTATCAAAGAAAAAATGCTATAATTTTTGGCTGGAGGACTATTATGGAAGATATTTTCTATATGACAGAAGAAGGCTTGAATCAACTCAAGCGTGAATATGATGAACTTGTACATGTGACCCGTGAAGAGGTCAAAGAGGAACTGAAAGCTGCCAGAGCGCAAGGCGACCTTTCGGAAAACGCCGATTACGATGCCGCCCGCAACAGACAAGGCGAAGTCGAAGCCAGGATCGCCGAACTTGATCACCAGATCAAGAACGCGCAGATCATTCAGGACAAGAAGAAAGACAATATCGTCAGGATCGGTTCTACCGTTGAGATCAAAGAACTCGATACCAATGATGTCCATACCTACAGGATCGTCGGTTCTGTCGAAGCCGATCCGTTGAACGGACTGCTGTCGAATGTGACTCCTTTGGCGGAAGCAATCATCGACCACAAGGTAAACGATGTCTGCGAAGTCAGAGTGGATGTGCCATATCAGGTCAAAATATTAAAAATCAACTAGGAAAATCAACAGTTCAAGTGAATAATGAGTAGGAGAACCTGCTCATTTTTTATGTCTAAAATCATTCTGATCATCGTACTTGCTGTTTCGATCGCTGTCTCTTATCGATACCTGCAGTCCTGCCTGGACCACAGCGGTAATCTGACGAATCTGCAGAAGGATTTCAAAATAAGAAACATCATCACCGAAGCCGATGATTTCCGATACAAAGACATCGAGTTTCATTCGCTTCCTACCGGCGAATACGACAACGACAATGACAACAGTCTGGTCTATCTTCTGAATGTCAACGGATACAGGATCCTTTTTACCGGCGATATTTCATCAAGTGTCGAGAAACAGCTGATCCAACGCTATGGTGATTTCGATATCGATATCCCGAAAGTATCCCATCATGGGTCAAAAACAGCCAGCAGCGATTACTTCATTTCGCATATCCGACCGGAATACGCGTTCATCTCCACTTCAGGCATGTATTATCATCCTCATTATCAGGTACTCGAAACCTTGAAACGCTACGGATGCCGCTATTTCGTCACAAAAGAAGCAGGCACCATCAAAATCTGTTTCACCAGAGTGATAGACTTTATTCAAACGGAGAAAAACGAATTTGTTATAATGAGATAGATGATCAGGATCATTTACGGACAGGAAGAATATTTTATCCGAAAAAAGCTCGAAGAGATCAAAACGGATGATATGGAAATCATTCCTTTCGATGGCAACGACAAGGCGTTTTCGATCATGGAGATGCTGGAAGCATGCGATACAAGTTCTTTGTTCGGAGATAAAACCCTGGTTCTGGTAAAAGATCCTGTTTTCTTACGTAAAAAGAGTTCCGATCAGGATACGGAGCTGCTTCAGCGCTTCATCAATGATCCGTCTCAGGACAGCGATCTCGTATTATATACCTATCTGAACAATTTCGATCAGCGACTGAAAGTCTTCAAGATGTTTGCGAGCAATTCGGAAGTGATCATATGCAACAGCCTGAACCAGCAGTCTTTCAATAATTATGTGCGTTCACGGCTGGCGGAAGAGGGGATCTCGCTGAAAAATGAAGTCATCGGCCATCTGACGGAACTGTGCAAACGCAATGCGACATTGCTGAATCAGAACCTGGAAGTATTGAAACTGTATCCCGACACTATCGATACCGAAACGATCGACCGATTGTGCAGCCAGAACGATGAAAACGATGCTTTCGATCTGATCAACGCCCTGGTTGACAAAAATGTCCCGAAAGCGATATTGAATGCCAGACGGATGGCTGCAAGCAACGATTCCGTATTGGGCATCCTTTCGCTGTTAAGCAACCAGCTTCGTTTCCTGTATCATGTCGCATATCTTCGTTCCATCGGCACCTCGAAGCAGGAGATCCTCGATATCACCAAGGCATCGGAAAACCGGATGTATCATGTCTATAAGACGCTGGATCGTCTGACGATGGAACAGATCATGAAACTCCTGCATGATCTGTCGGATCTTGATATCAAATGCAAGACCGATAGCTCATTGAACGATTTTTCCCGTTTGGAACTGCTGATTCTCAGTTTGGCAGACAGAGGCAATTATGAAGGCAATTAAACAGCTGTATCGCATCGGCTACGGTCCATCGAGTTCGCACACGATCGGTCCGTACCGTATCGCCCAATACTATAAAAAAGAATTTCCGGAATGCGACCGTTACCAGGTCCTCTTAGGAGGATCTCTGGCTTTGACTGCAAAAGGGCATGGAACCATGGATATCATCAGAAGAGTTTTGGAATGCGAAGATGTATCTTTCAGTTTCGTGAATGATTCCTCGCAAAACAATATGGATATTACAGGTTTCAAGGGGACGAAACAGGAAATGACCTGGCATGGGCTTTCGCTGGGCGGAGGTGCCATCCATATCGCCGAATATGATGTCGGCGATGACAAAGAGATCTATGCAGAGAATTCATTCGACGAAATCAAACGATATCTGCAGGAACATGATACCGATCTTCTGACTTATATCTACAGTCATGAACCTGATCTGAAAAGCCATCTTTATGAATGTCTTGACGTCATGTATCGGACCGTAGAGAACGGTTTACGAAAAGAAGGCTTGCTGAATGAGAGCCTGAAATACTATCGTATCGCGAAAAAACTGAACGAAAGCGCAAAAGACAGAGACGACAGGCTTGTCGCATATTCCTATGCGGCCTGCGAAGAGAATGCTTCCGGCGGTCTGATGTGCACGGCGCCTACTTTGGGATCCTGCGGCATTCTCATTTCGCTTATGTATTACCTTCATAAAGATGAAAACATACCTGAGGAACATTTGTGCGATATGCTGGCGATCGCCGGATTATTCGGAAACTGCATCAAGCAGAACGCGACGATTGCCGGATCGATCGGCGGATGTCAGGCGGAAGTCGGAACGGCTTGCGCCATGGCTGCAGCTGCCATCGCGTTCCACAGCAAAGCCAGTCTCCGGACCATCGAATATGCAGCGGAGATGGGCATCGAGCACTGTCTGGGTCTGACTTGCGATCCTGTTCTGGGCTATGTGATCATCCCATGCATCGAACGTAATGCCATGTATATTTTAAGAGCATTAGATTGCGCGAATCTGGCTCTTAAATTCAAAAATATCAAAGAAAACGTGATCAGTTTCGATTCCGTCGTCAAAGTCATGAACTATACCGGCAACAAGCTGGCGGTCGAACTGAAAGAGACGTCGCTTGGCGGTCTGTCTCTGGAGTATCATAAATGAAAAAAATAGAACTGCTTGCTCCGGCAGGGGATTTCGATTGCCTGAAAGCGGCTGTCAGCAATGGCGCGGATGCGGTCTATCTGGGAGGAAAGAACTTTTCGGCGAGAGCGTTCGCCCAGAATTTCGATCAGGAAGAACTGCTTAGAGCCATCGAATATGCGCATCTGAGAAACGTCAGGATCTTCGTAACCCTGAATACGCTGCTGAATGAATTCGAGCTGGAAAACGCCTTGAAAATGGCCGATTTTTATTATCGTTCGCATGTCGATGCCTTGCTGATCCAGGATCTTGGCCTTTATTACATTCTCAAGCAACGCTATCCTGACTTCGAACTGCATTGTTCGACCCAGATGCATGTCCATAACGTCCAAGGCGTGATCAATGCCAAAAAGCTCGGTTTCAAACGGGTCGTCCTGGCCAGAGAATCGGATCTCGAGCTGATCAGAGAATGCTGCAAGCAGGGCATCGAAATCGAAGTCTTCGTTCATGGAGCGATCTGCGTTTCCTATTCCGGACAGTGTCTGATGTCCGCGCATACCAAAGGCCGTTCCGCCAACAAAGGCGCCTGTGCGCAATGCTGCCGGCTGAAGTACCATCTCTTCGACGAAAACAATAAACGCATCCCTCTGGATACGGAATATCCTTTATCGCCAAAAGACATGATGCTGATCGATGACATTCCCGATCTGATCGATGCGGGCGTCAGTTCCCTGAAGATCGAAGGACGCATGAAATCCAGCGCTTATGTGGGCTATGTCACATCTTTGTATCGCAAAGCGATCGATTCATATTATAACGGCGTAAAGTATCAGATCTCCGAGAGGGAACGGAACGAACTGAAAGTGCTGTTCAACCGCAATTTTACGAATGACCTGCTGCGAGGCGGAAACGGTCTGTTCGGCCAGAAGACCCCGAATCATCTGGGAATCAGGATCGGGGAGGTCGTCAGCCACCGCAACGGTCTGACTTATATCCATCTGAATGACACGCTGTCCCAGTTCGATGGCATCCGCATTGGGGAATTCGGCTGCATCGTAAACATGTTATATAAGAATGAACTGCTTGTCAGCGAAGGGAAAGCTGGGGAGATCGTGGCGATCCGTACGGACGAACCCTTAAAAGGCGAAGTATACAAGACATACGATCATATTCTGGAAGAAACGATCGATCAGAGACCGGAAAAGAGGCTTCCTTTGGATCTCTCTGTCACGATCCGGCCCGATTCCGCCGTTTCTGTCGGTCTTTCCTGTCTGAATGACAGTTATACGTATCTCAGCGACAAAATCGCCCAGAAGGCTTTAAAAACGCCTCTAAGCGAAGAAAATATCAGAAAACAGTTCTCGCGACTGAATGAAACCCCATATTTTCTATCCGATCTGAAGATTGAAACAGAAAACGCCTTTCTATCGATCGGCGATCTCAATGAGATACGTCGTCAAAGCATACAGGCATTCAATGAATACCGACTTTCTCTTTTCCAAAAAGATCCGGACTATCCTGAGATCACTTACCAGGAACCGGCTGAGGAAGAGAAAGCTCCGGATATGATCAAGAACGAAGACGATATCATGACGGGGCAAACGCATTACGTACTGGAACCGATCGTCAATCCGGAAAGCCGTTATTCCGACAGCAAATATCAGGTCATCAGCGAGATAGGGGGACTGCTGCTCCCGTCCGGACACAAGATCGCCTATTACAGCCTTAACTGCTGCAATTCCTACTGCTACGAGTTTATCAAGAGGCTCGGTTTCGAACATATCCTCTTATCGACCGAATTGAACGACGAACAGATCCTGGCGCTGATCGCAGGCTATGAAGAACGGAATAAGAAGGAGATCCATCCATATGTTTTCGCAAAAGGAAGCATTCCTCTAATGAACATCCATACGGATCCTCTCAAAGATAAACTAACGGATCACCATAAATATCATCTTTCCGACGGCCAGAACAGCTATGAGATCCGTTACCACGGCAGCATTCTGGAACTGAAAAAAGAGATCGTGCAGTCACATGAGAAAATAAAAAAGAAATGTTCCTTCTTTATAAGCGATTGATAATAAATGGCCGAGAGAATTTGCTATAATGATTAGGTAGTCAAAGGAGA
>CADBPB010000248.1 GCA_902796525.1 uncultured Erysipelotrichaceae bacterium
AACGATCGGCTGAAGATCATCCTGATCTCTCCTTACGGATTCATCCGGCATCTGCCTCATAAGAAAGAACTGCAAAGCAAGCTTCTCAGGCTTTCCAAGAATATGGAATACCGCAAAGAGGACCTGATCCGGAAACTGACCGAACTGGGCTATGAAAAAACCAGCCATGTCGAGACGCCGATGACCTATGCATCCAGAGGCTTCATCGTCGACGTATATTCCGTCAATTATGACGATCCGATCCGTATCGAGTTCTTCGATGATATCATCGATTCGCTGCGCTTCTTTGACAACGGCAGCCAGCAGACGATAAAGGAAACGGAAGAAGTCGAGATCTGTTTCGCGAAGGATGTTTTTTTCGATGATGAAAAGAAACGTTTCCTGGAAGAGAATGTCCAGGCGCTGAGCGGACAGATGGAACTGGAACTGGAATACATCAAATCGGATGTCTACCGGCAGTCCCAGTATTTCTATTACTGCTACTTCGAACAGGCGCATCTCAAGGATTACGTGAAAGAGTTCAGGCTCTATCTTTCCGACGAGGAAAAGATACGTGCCCACCTGAAGCTGCTCAACGACGAAAGCATCGCCTACATCCAGGAGATGCATGATGAGAAGAAACTGCCATTGAAATTCGCGGTCTATGCGGATTTCCACCGCGAATGTGCCGGACAGCGCATCATCGAAGGACGGCCGTTCGGAGATATCAGCCCATTAAGCGAGATCGATCTTCCTTACGGGACCCTGGATTATGTCCTTAGTATTATTGCCAAGGAAAAATACGGAAGGAAACTGATCGCGGTCGATGAGAAACAATATGAAGAACTGCTGGGAAGCCTGAAGAAACAGGAGATCCCCTATACGCCGTTCAAAAAGAAACTGAATGAAGGGATCAATATCGTCCGGTCGAACCTGTTTGGCGGCTTTGCGATCGATTCCCTTGATCTGGCTGTCTATACGCCGAAAGAGATCTTCAAACAGAGAGCTCATATCGGCCGTTTCGCGCACAAGTATGCCGAAGCCAGGACCCTGAACTCTTACGAAGAACTGAATCCCGGAGACTATGTGGTCCATGACCAGTACGGGATCGGCCGTTTCGTAGCGATCGAGCGCAGGGAAGTCAACGGGATCGAATGCGATTATCTGAAGATCATCTATAAGGGGAACGACATCCTCCTGGTACCTCTGTCGCAGTTTTCCCTGGTCAGAAAATATGTCTCCAGCGAAGGAGCGGTACCGAAGCTGCACAAGCTCGGTTCCAAGGAATGGGTCGAAACCAAACGCAAAGTGGAAGAGAATGTCACCGATCTGGCAGGCAAGCTGATCGAACTCTACAGTATCCGCGATACGGAAATCGGTTTTGCTTTCTCGAAAGACAACGAGATGCAGAAGGAATTCGAAGATGCCTTCGAATTCGAACTGACCGATGACCAGGCGGTGGCGATCGAAGAAGTCAAGGCGGACATGGAAAAGAAGAAGCCGATGGACCGTCTGCTGTGCGGCGATGTCGGTTTCGGCAAGACCGAGGTCGCGATAAGAGCGGCATTCAAAGCCGTCAACGACGACAAGCAGGTCGCCTATCTCTGTCCGACGACCATCCTTTCCTTTCAGCATTTCGACACGTTCAAAAAGCGTTTCGAAAACTTTCCGGTCAGAGTGGAACTGCTCAACCGCTATGTCCCGGCCGATAGGCAAAGAAGGATCATCGAAGATCTTGCCGCAGGCAAGGTGGATGTGCTGATCGGAACACATCGCATCCTTTCCAAGGATATCGTCTATAAAGATCTGGGTCTGCTGATCATCGACGAGGAACAGCGTTTCGGCGTAGAACACAAGGAACGCATCAAGCAGCTGAAGAATTCCATCGATGTCCTGTCTCTGAGCGCGACACCGATCCCGAGGACTCTGCAGATGTCGCTGGTGGGCATACGCGGACTTTCGACTCTGGATACCCCGCCATCCAACCGCTATCCGGTGCAGACCTATGTCGTCCACAAGAACGACAATCTCATCGAGGAAGTCATTTTAAGGGAACTGGAACGCGAGGGACAGGTCTTCTATCTTTTCAACAACGTCGAAATGAT
>CADBPB010000249.1 GCA_902796525.1 uncultured Erysipelotrichaceae bacterium
AAGGATATCCGAGCATCATCCTGTACAGGAATCTGTACAAGACATACATCATCAGTAGAAACATGAACATGCTTTTTACCTCCTACATTCTTTTCAGATCCTGCAGATAGCGGTCCGACTGCCGGAAACAGGCTCCGGAGATATAGGCATAAATCATTACCTTCAAAGCCATCGACAGTTTTTCGGCATTCGCTTTTTCCTCTGCAAGGATCGTCCGGATGCGGTCTTCGATCCGCTTCTCCGTAAACGCTTCGTTCTCCAGACCTTTGATCGCCTCGCACAGATAACGGTACAGTTCCGTTTCCGAAACGATATCATCGGCTTCATCATCCGTATCGCCATTGATCAGGACCATCAGCTCGCCGATATCTTCGATATTCATCGAATCCTTCAGCGCCGAGATCAGCAGGATTCTCGACATATGCCTCTCATAGTAGCGTTTCCGCTCCGGATGAGGCACATAGCCCCTTTTGACCCAGTTCTGGATGCTGGTCTCGGGAAGCCCCGTCAGCTTGCAGACCTGTCCCAGACTCAATCCGCCGGTAAAATCGATCATCTGCCGGATATAGGCGATCGCCTGGTCATATTCCCCGAAATCGATCGTCGTTCCCGGAATCTTGTCCCCTATCATGCGTTTCCCTCCTTAATGGCTGCTGGAACTTGAGCTGGCTGCCGAACTGGCCGCCGCCTGACGGTCCTTGTCGAACTGATTCAGAGCGATCACCAGCAGGATGATCAGTTCTTCATTCTCTTCGTCATAAATATCGATATAGAACCTCTGGGTCAGCCGGAACCATTCCTGATCGGCTTTGGCGATCAGCATGCCGTCCCGGTCATAGATCTCGTAATTTTTATCGAAGATGTCCCCCTGGATGGTCCAGCCCAATCCGGAGAGCTCCAGCCGGCTCCTGAACCAGGTGAAACGCTGGTCCAGGGAACCGACAAAATCATCATTCAGATACAGATCGTACTGTCTCAGGAACCAGGTAAAGTTCTTTTTGACAAAACCGATCATGATATCGTCTTTGTATAAGCCGATCTTCGGAAACATTATCGTCTTGTTTTCATAGCAGTATGCGATATTTCCATCTTCATCATACAGCTGTCCGTCCGCATACAGGAAACGGAAGTTTTCTTTCAGATAATATTTCATTTTCTTTAGTATCTCCTATAAAACAAGCTTCTAAACAGATGATACAGCAGGATATATGGCAGCAAGGCCAATCCCAGTCTGATCATCAGTCCGATCATACGGAATACGAATCCGATGATCATCATGGTTAATACAAATAATGTGATCATTTTGCACCTCCTTAGTCCAGGTCGATAATGGAAGCGCTGCTTCCGCTGACCTGAGGCAGTTTGCCGTCCCACTTCTGGATCTTGTTGTATTCGATGATCTCCGCAGTGAGGGATTCTGCCAGCACGCGGTTTGCTTCCGCTTCGGCTTCGGCTTTGATTTTCGTGGCTTCCGCCTGTGCTTCCGCATTCGTGATCGCTGTCTGTTTCTCGGTTTCCGCTTTCAGCAGCATCTGCTGGGCGACTTGTTTCTCTTCGATCGCCTGAATGAAGGCTTCCGAGAAATCGAAGTCGATGATATTGACATCCGTTACATATAATCCGGAAGCATTGAGTTTCTTATTCAGCCCTTCGACCAGCCCGTCGGAGATCAAAGCGCGATTGCTGACGCTTTCTTCTGCCGTATAACGGGAAGTGATGGCTTTCAGGACTTCGTTGACTGCCGGAACGATCAGGACGTCCTCGTAGTTCGAACCGATGTTCTTGTAAACGCTGTAGCTTTTGTTCGCATCGACGCGATAGTTGATCGCCAAGGTCGTATCCACGGTCTGCAAGTCTTTGGAGAATGCTTCCGTTTCGACTTCCAGTTTTACGATACGATTGTCGATCTGAACGACTTCCTGAACGAACGGGATCTTCAGATGCATACCTTCCTGTAAAACCGTCTCTTCGACTTTACCTAAGGTAAGAACTACCCCGGTATGACCTGCTTCGACTTTGACCGTCGAAGTCGTGATAATCATCATCACCAGAGCGAAGGCTGCGATGACGATGAATAATCTCTTGAAATTAAAATTGAGATTGATATTCTTCATCTTCATTTACCTCCTTTATTGATTTTCAATGAACCGAATCATCGTTGGATGATTCTATTCCAACCATTCAGGACTTTCCTATTCCTTCATGGTAATTTGATTATATCAGAGGTTCATTTGACTGTCAATACCTGAAATAAAAAATCTTACAGTATCTGTAAGATTCCTTCATAGATCTCATCGTAGACTTTATCGTATTGTCCGGTCCACCATGGATCTTCTATGTCTTTATTTATTAAATACTTTATTTTATGATCATGATCATCTATGATCCTATGGATGTTTTTCATATTCAGTTCGTCCATGACATAGATTTCATCGTATTTCTCGTAATCTTCCTGCGTGATTTTCCTTGCATAATGGCGTTCAAATGGAATTCCATGCTTACGCAGACATGCTTTTGCGGGAGGATAGATATCGTTCCCTTCTTCTTCTCTGGAAACCGCTCTGGATTCGCAGTAGATATCTTTATTCAGGCTTTTTAGAATGAATTCTGCCATCGGGCTTCTGCAAATGTTGCCCCAGCACACGAATAGTATTTTTCTCATATAGATTCCAACCTTTTTGTATAAGATATAATTTCTTTTGTCGTAAAGTAACGATATAACAATTCTAGCATCTTTCACTCTCAACCGCCATCACATACAGAAAAACTCCCTTTCATGGGAGTTTTCTTTATTCTGATCCGGTCTATGTATGAAGATCAGTTTGCAGGAGATGCGACCGGAGCGGATGCGCTGTTTTCTTCTTTCCTGTCTCTTGCGATCCATGCGATCAGCAGGGATGCCAGAGGGAAGA
>CADBPB010000250.1 GCA_902796525.1 uncultured Erysipelotrichaceae bacterium
GAACGCGTGGATGACCGCGTCATGGACAGTGGCGACATCGAACGCGAACGCGGCATTACCATTTCCGCAAAGCCGACATCGGTGCTTTGGCACGATTACAAAATAAACATCGTGGATACGCCGGGTCACGCGGATTTTTCCAGCGAGGTCGAGCGTATCATCAAGACGGTCGATACCGTCATTCTGCTGGTCGACTCTTCGGAAGGACCGATGCCGCAGACGCGTTTCGTTCTGAAGAAATCGCTGGAAGCCGGCCTATGTCCTATCCTCCTGGTCAACAAGATCGACAAGAAAGACGCCAGGATCAACGAGGTCATCGACGAAGTCTATGATCTGTTCCTGGATCTGAGCGCCAACGACGACCAGCTGGATTTTCCGATCCTGTACGGGATCGCCAGAGAAGGCATCGTCCGTTATGATCCGAAGGATACCAACGAGGATATCGAACCTCTGTTCGAAACGATCGTAACGCACGTAAATGCTTATCCGAACCGCATGGAAGAACCGCTGCAGATGCAGGTCAGCGCGCTGGCTTATGACGACTATATCGGCCGTATCGGCATCGGGCGCGTCTATGCGGGCGTCATCCGGCAGAACGTGATGGTTTCCGTCTGCAACAACAACAGCAAGAAAGAAAACCGCAAGATCGCGAATCTGTACAACTATCAGGGTCTCAAGAGAGTCCCGATCGCGGAAGCGCAGTGCGGAGATATCGTCTTGCTCAGCGGCATCGAGAACATCGAGATCGGCGACACCATCGGTCCGGAGAACGTCTACGATCCGCTGCCGCAGATCGAGATCGAAGAACCGACTCTAAGCATGAATTTCATGGTCAACACCTCGCCGTTCCAGGGGAAATCAGGCAAGTATGTGACCAGCCGCAATATCAAGGAACGTCTGGAGAAGGAACTGGAAGTCAACGTCGGTCTGAAGGTCGAAGCGACCGATTCGACCGATACATTCAAGGTTTCAGGCAGAGGCGAGCTGCATCTTTCCATTCTGCTTGAAAACATGAGAAGAGAGGGCTACGAGATCGCCGTCTCAAGACCGGAAGTCATCTTCAAGACCATCGATGGCAAAAAGCATGAGCCGATCGAGGAAGTGATCTGTTCCGTTCCGAACGAATATTCGGGTTCCGTCATCAACAAGCTGAATCTCAGAAAAGGCCAAATGATCGATATCCAGGATGAGGGATCTTATACGAAGGTCATCTATCATGTGCCGACCAGAGGTCTTTTGGGCTACCGCAGCGAGTTCATCAACGATACCAAAGGAGAAGGCGTCATGGTGCGCAAATTCATCGCGTACGAGCCTTTCGTGGGCGAAGTACCGCAGCGCAACAACGGCGTCCTGGTTTCCATGGCTTCCGGCAAAGCGATGACCTACGCCCTGTGGAATCTGCAGGAAAGAGGACAGCTGTTTGTCACGCCGCAGACCGAGATCTACGAAGGCATGATCATCGGCGTCTGTCCGAAACCGCAGGATATCGAAGTCAACCCTACGGTGAACAAGAAAATGACGGCGATCCGTTCGACCGGAGCCGATGAGGCGATGAAACTGACTCCTGCCAGGGTCTTCTCTCTGGAAGAAGCGCTGGAATTCATCAACGACGATGAACTGGTGGAGATCACGCCTGACAGCATCCGTTTGCGCAAACGCTACCTGACCAATCTCGATCGAAGAAGACATATGCGCGAAGTCAACAAGATGGCTTCGGAATAGATATGGAACTGCTTGCAACCCTAAGAAAAAGAGAATTATTGGAAAAGGTCCTGCCTTTCGTCGACGGGATCATCGTCGGCAAGTTTTTTACCAGCAGCTATCACTGTACATTGAAAGAGATCGTCGAGATCAACGTCATCTGCAAAGCCAGCCAGAAGAAGATCTACCTCGTGCTGGATGATTTCATCAGTGAAGACGACATCGATGCGCTCTACAGATATCTCGAATTCATCAAGAAGCTGGAACCCGATGGGATCTATTTTCATGATTTCGGAATCGTTGCGGCAGCGAAAAGATACGGCTTGTCCGATAAGCTGATCTATGACGGGAAGACCGTGGCATGCAACTCTCTGGATACGGCGTTCCTTTTAAGCAAGGGCATCGATTCCGTGGTGCTGTCCCGTGAACTGACGCTGGAAGAGATCTTCCGGATCGCCAAAAATAATCCCCGTCAGATCGATCTGCAGATCTTCGGGCATCAGCGTTTATCTTATTCCAAACGCCGTTTCCTGACGAATTACTTCAAGGAGATCAATAAAGAATACGGCTATCTCGGCAATGAGGATCTTTATCTTGTCGAGGAACAGAGAGACTACAAGCTTCCGATCATCGAGAATGAAGAAGGGACTTTTATCTATTCGGATTATGTTTTTGAAATGATCAATGAACTGCCGGAACTGATGCCATATCTCAAACGGGGCATCGTCGACAGTTTGTTTATCGAAGATCAGACGATCATCGATGTTTGCCGGGATCTGCGCCGTCTTTCATCGGAAAACAAGAGGTTCATCAGAGACAATCTCTATCACAACCATCCGGATGTTTACGCAAGCGGATTCCTGTACCAGAGGACCAATATCAGCAAAGATGAGTAAGATCGAACTTCTAGCACCGGCGAAAGACTTGCAGAAAGCCAAGATCGCCATCATGTATGGAGCGGATGCCGTCTATGTGGGAGGCAAGTCTTTTTCCTTGCGCTCAAGGGCTTCCAATTTTACGATCGATGACTTAAGAGAACTCTGCAGTTTCAAAAAAGATTATGGGGCCAGACTCTATGTGACCGTCAATATCGTTTTCCATGACGACGATTATGAAGGGATACGGGAATACCTGAAGATCCTGGATGACATGGGCGTCGACGGGATCATCATTTCTTCGCTGGCCTTGCTCAGGGTGGCGAAACAGGTCGCTCCGGGTCTGGAGTGCCATATATCGACCCAGCTGTCTTCGCTGAATTCTTTGGCGGTAGAGACGCTGAAAGAATACGGAGCGGACAGAGTCGTGCTGGCCCGTGAAGCAAGCATGGATCAGATCCGCAGGATCGCCCAGCGTACTTCCGTGCCTCTGGAAGTCTTCATCCATGGCGGCATGTGTTCCAATTATTCCGGCCGCTGCGTCCTATCGAACCGTATGACCCTTAGAGACGCCAACCGGGGCGGCTGCGCACATTCCTGCCGCTGGAAGTATCATCTTTTTGCGGGAGATGAGATCATCTCCAATCCGAACTGTCTCCTGTCGATGTCTTCCAAGGATCTGAGGGCTTCTGCCTATGTGGAGGATATGATCCGATGCGGGATCGCTTCTTTGAAGATTGAAGGAAGAATGAAATCCGAATACTATATCGGCCAGGTCGTGAAGACCTACCGCCAGATGATCGACGAGATCTATTTCAAGGGGCATCTGACGGAAGACCGTCTGGCTTACTATGACGAAGAACTCTCGAAAGCGGAAAACCGTCCTTCCGATGACGGTTTCCTTTCCGGAGACTGCGACAATACGAAGCATCTCTATGGCGTCAATGGCGCAGGCGTGACCCATGATTATGTGGCTTATGTGCATCGCTATGATGAAGCAAGATCTCTGTGCATGATCGAGGTCAAGAACATCTTCAAGCGCGGAGACAGGATCGAAGTCTTCGGGCCGCAGGTCGACAACGAACAGTTCGTGATCGACCAGATGTTCGATCAGAGCTGGAATGCCGTCGATCTCGCGAACAAGCCGACGCAGCTGCTGTTTTTGCGTATCCCTTTCAAGGTCCATCAGGGCGACATGTTCAGGAGGGTAAGCCTGTGATCATCGAAGGCGCGATCGCGGTCAAGGCCGCCATAAACAATCATAAGAGAACGGTATCCGTGGTCTATATCGACAGAAGCAAGAAGACCAAGGATTTTAACTATATCCGCAAGCTTTGCCGAATGAACGGGATCGACGTTCAGGAAATGGAGACGGAAGATCTCAGGGAACTGCTGAAAGGCAAGACCCACGGCGGGATCGGGGCGGAAGCGTCTCCGCGGAAGGAAGACGGCTTCGGCGAAGGCGATATCTTCTATCTGGAAGGGATCGAAGACCCGTTCAATCTGGGTTATGCGATGCGTACCCTGTATGCCCTGGGCGTCGATAATGTCCTGCTAGGCGCAAGAGATTACACGAACATGCAGGATCAGCTGCTGAAATCATCCGCAGGCGCCTACGACTGTCTCAACGTCCGTATCATCAAAGACGAGATCGCCGAACTGAAACGGTTCAGGGAAGAGGGCTACCGTCTCTACAGCCTGTTCCGCGGAGAGGATTCGAAAGACATCTTCGAATTCGCATTCCAGGAGAAAGCCGTATATATGCTGGGAGGAGAGAAGCGGGGTTTGAAGTCGGAAGTCCTGGAACTGGCGGACGAGAGTCTGTTTATCCCTTATGGCAACGAATTCCGGAATGCGCTCAACGCCTGTGCGGCCGTGGATGTGATCGCGACATTGCGCTACAGCAAGAAAAGAAAATGATCACCTCATTGGAGAATAAAACGGTCAAGAACCTGACCAAGCTTCATCAGAAGAAATACCGGGAAGACCGCTTTCTGGTACTGGATGATGAAACGCTGAAGGAAGCGCATGCGCATGACCGGCTGATCCAGCTGGTCTGTTGCGATGAGCCGCCTTTTCCTTTTGCCGATACGCTTGAAGTATCGAAAGAGGTCATGCGCAAGATCAGCAGGAAAGAGGATCAGAACTATCTAGGCGTATCGAAGATGATCGAAGAAAAGGATGACTACGGAAAACGCGTGATCCTTCTGGATGAACTGCAGGATCCTTTGAATATCGGCAGGATCATGGAAGCGGCTTTGCTGTTCGGTTTCGATTCTTTGATCCTGAGTCCCAACTGTGCGGACATCTATAATGAAAAATGCCTCAGCAATTCCCGGGGAGCGATCTATTCCTTGAATATCTGCCGCAGAGATCTTTCCGGCGAAATAAAAAAGCTGCAGCAGAACGGCTATAAAGTCTATGCGACCGGTCTGCGCAACGAAACAAGAATGTTCAACGAGATCGAAACGTCGGATAAGATGGCCTTCGTATTAGGCAACGAAGGAAGCGGAGTACGCGACGAGATCATGGATCTCTGCAACGAGATCGTCAAGATCGACATGCGCAATATCGACTCCCTCAATGTCGCCATGGCAGCCGCCATCGTCATGTATCACTTCAGTATCTGACGCTGAAGTGTTTTTCATCTTCTACGACAGGGATCTCCTTGATCGCATAATCATCGATACGGATCCAGTGATCTTCGGCAAACGTGCCTTTGAAGAACGCATCGACGTCTTCTCCCTGGACTTCGACTTCGACATCCCCGTTGTCCAGATTCCGGGCGAAACCTGTCACATTCAGTTTGTCCGCCAGCATCATGAGTTTCCAGCGGAAACCGACGCCCTGGACCCTGCCTTTATAAACGATATAATAACGTTTCATATCCTAATTGTAATATGAAAAAGAACCTCTTGCGAGGTTCTTTAAGAAATCGGTTCGAAATCGCTGGCGCCGTGCTTGCACAGAGGACAGATGAAGTCATCCGGCAGTTCGTCGCCTTCATAGATGTAGCCGCATACCTTGCAGACATAGCCTTTCTTGCCTTCCGTCTGCGGTTTCGGCTTGACGTTGGCCTGGTAGTAGGTATACGTCATCGTTTCGACATTGTTTATCACCCTTGCTTCCGTGACCGAACAGATAAACATGCCGTGGGTATCCATATCGACATAGTTCTCGACTTTCAAAGAGAAGAACGCGTTGATGTAGCGGGACAGGAAGATCAGCCCGTTATCGGAGCGCAGGAGTTCCTGCTCGTTCTTGAATTTGTCGACATTCCTGCCGGACTGGAAACCGAACTGTTCGAAGACCTTGAACGGAGCCTCCTTGTTCAGACAGTTGACATTCATGATGCCGGTCTGTTTGATGACGTGATGGGAATAGTTGCTCTTGTTGATGGAGACCATGACCCTGAACGGATTGTCCGTCAGCTGGGCGACGGTATTGACGATGAGACCGTTGTCTTTCTTGCCGTCGTTGGATGTGACCACATAGAGACCGTAGCCGATATTGAAGAGGGCCTTCATATCGTTCTTGTTGGCCTTGTTTTCATCGCGTGCGACATAGTCGACGCACAATGCCTGCGCAAGTTTTTCGATCTCCTCTTTGTTGGCGTCGTTCATCGAAGACTTGATATGGACGACCGGTTCCACGAAAGTCAGATTGGCGCAGCTGCCGAGCATTTCTTTCATCGTCTTGGCAGCCAGCGGCGCCCAGGAACCGTTCTCGATGAAGCCGACCTTGCGGTTCTGGAAGTTGCGTTCCGTCAGATGATGGATGAACTCTTTCATGAACGGATAGATATCGGCATTGTATGTCGTGGTAGCCAGCACGAGCTTGCCATAGGCGAAAGCATCCGCCACGGCTTCTGCCATGTCGCATCTTGCCAGGTCGTAGACCTTGACTTCCGGCGCGTTATGGGCTTTGAGCTGATCGGCCAGCTTGTCGACCGCGGCCTTGGTATGGCCATAGACCGAAGTGTAGCACACGACGACGCCATCTTTTTCGATATCGTAGGATGACCAGGTGTTGTACAGATCCAGATAGTAAGACAGATTCTTGTACAGGAACGGTCCATGCAGCGGCAGGATCATCGAGATCTCCAGACCCGACGCTTTCTTCAGGACGGCCTGTACCTGCTTGCCGTACTTGCCGACGATGCCGATGTAGTAGCGTCTGGCTTCATCGACCCAGTCTTCTTCCACATCCAAAGCACCGAACTTGCCGAAACCGTCCGCCGAGAACAGAGCCCGTTCGTAGCTGTCATAAGTCATCATGACTTCCGGCCAGTGGACCATCGGGGCTGCCACGAAATGCAGAGTATGCCTGCCCAGTTCCAGCTGGTCGCCTTCCTTGATGACGATGTGCCGTTCTTCATACTGCGTACCGAAGTAGTTTTCCATCATCGCGAACGCCTTGTCGGAAGAGACGATGACGGCTTTATCGTAGATCTTCATGAAATTGGCGATGTTGGCGGAATGATCCGGTTCCATGTGCTGGACGACCAGATAATCCGGCTGTCTGCCGTCCAGGACGTTTTGGATGTTGTCGAGCCATTCATGCGTGAAATGCTGGTCGACCGTGTCCATGACCGCGATCTTCCCGTCGAGAATGACATAGGAATTGTAAGACATGCCATGAGGGACTTTGTACTGCCCTTCGAAGAGATCGACCTGATGGTCATTTACGCCGACATAGCGGATATCGTTTGTTATTTGCATGTTGTTTCCTCCGTTTTCATTATAATCGGTATGCGTTAAAATCAAGTGAAATACACGCATATCGAAGAATCGTGTATGATTATGATGACAAGAGGTCAGTTTATGAAAAAGAAGAAAAGAATCGTGCTGCCGCTGGTTATCGCGCTGATCCTGTTCTGCGTTGCAGGATATCTGCTGTTTCTTAAGACACGATATCACAGGATATTTGTCATGAGCAGCGAGATCGCAGACTGTCCGAGACAGGCCAGGGAAGGCGAGAATGTCACGGTCACGACCGTTTCTGTCAGCGATGGCATCCTGTGTCTGTATGTGGATGACATGGAGATCGCGTCCGAGCAGGAAGGGATCTATCATTTCGTCATGCCCGGTCATGATGTCTCTTTAACGACCGTGATCATCCCGACGTATTCTTACGATACGTTGGACAGTCCGATCTACTTTGAAATAAAAACGCCTGTCAAGGCGCGTTATGAAAGGCTCTGGGAATACAGCGACAGTGCGGAAACGGAGGATCCGGAAATGATCGGCGAGATCGTGGATGCCTTGAGGATCATCCATATCGGGTCCGATCCGATCGATCAGATCGTCGATGATTTCAGCGACCGGATCGTTCTGACTTATGAAGACGGAAGCGAAAACAGTTTCGTTTTCGAGGCGGAAAATTATGTTTCGGACCTTGATGGAAGGCGTTATCCGGTAAGTCAGGGGCTGAAAGAACTGCGAAACATTCTGGATCGGATGATCGAAAGCAAAGAAAACTGATCTAGCGGATCGCGGCAAACAGATATTCCATGACCAGCACGGTGATGCAGCACAGGACGGTCACTTTGAACAGGCCGAGATCCTTGTAGGAAGCGATCAGTCCCACGAGGAAGGCGATGATGCCGGAATAGGGATGGATGGTCGCATCGATCATGGCAGGGAAGCTCATGACGGCCAGTGTGACATAAGGCACATAGTATAGGAAGGAACGGAGAAATCGGTTCCTTATTATTTTTCGGACCAGCGTCAGAGGCAGTACCCGTATCAGATAGACTGTCACCGTCATGACGAGGATGTAGAGATAGATATTATGCATCTTCGTCCTCCACCGGAGCGATAATTGCCCCCAGGCTGGCGATCAGCAATGTCAGGACGATCGTGATATGGCTTTCGGATAACGATGTGAAACGGGATAATAGAAAACTGCAGGCAAAGCTTAACAGAACCAGCAGCGTGATGATCCTGTTTTTCTTGCAGGCAGGGACGAAGATCGCCATGAACATGCCGTACAAGGCGACCGACAAGGCGCTGACGATATTGAGGGGCAGGACGTTGCCCATGAGGATGCCGAATGCCGTTCCCAAAGCCCAGCAAGGCGAAGCGAAGCAGATCGCCCCATACATGTATACGGGATCCACATAGCCATCCTGCGCTATTTCCAAAGCGAAATATTCATCCGTCAGAAAGAAACCCAAAACAAGACGGTGGATGAGAGGCATTCTGGGATCCATCTTTTGCGACAGGGCAAAGGACATCAGCACATAACGGATATTGCTGACGATCATGATGAGGATCATCTGCAGGTAGGATGCGTTTTCTTTGATGGCGATGAAAGCGGCATTCTCGCCTGCCGAAGCATTGACCAGAAGGGAAGTCAGAAAACCCTGGAATGCCGTGATTCCCGCGTTGGATGCGATGATGCCTAAGGAAAAAGCTACCGCAAAGTAGCCTAAACCGATAGGAATCGCATGTTTCAATCCCGTTCTGAAACCGTTCATATTTTAAAAAGAACTGTTTCCAGTTCTTATTCTAGAGTTTACGGAAATCGTCTACATTCAAGACAAAGATGGTTGCACCGCCGACTTCGACTTCAATCGGATAAGAGACCAGATTGGACATATCGGAAGAGATCGTAGAAGGAACAGCCTCTTTTCTTCTCTGCGATTCGTTGCCGATGATTTCGATCGCCTTCTCTACTTCTTTGTCTTCGCAGCCGATGATCAGCGTGGTATTTCCTGAAGAAAGGAAGCCGCCGGTCGTCGCCAGACGCGTGACATGAAAAGATGCCTTATTTAAAGCAGAGATACATGCTTTCGTGTCATCCGTTGAGATAATCGCCAGTATGAGTTTCATATCCCCACCTCCTGATAAATACATTCTATCATCATATTCTATGTTTTGGTGATATTTTTATCAGCTATCTTTATTTGAGTCACGCAGATGATAATGTTATAATTTGTGAGTATGATAGAACTGATTAATGTCTCCAAGAAATATAAAAACGGAACGAATGCCCTGCATGATGTGAACCTGAAGATCAACGACGGAGAATTCGTCTATATCATGGGCCCGACTGGTTCGGGCAAGTCCACTCTGGTGAAACTGCTGGATGGCGAGGAAGTGCCAAGCAAAGGCAAGGTCATGGTTTCCGGCGTCAATGTAGGACGTCTGAGAAAGTCCAGAGTCTATCTGTACCGGCGCAAGATCGGGGTCGTGTTCCAGGATTACCGTCTTTTACCGCAAAAGACGGTTTTTGAGAATGTGGCATATGCTTTGGAGATCCTGGATACGCCAAGAGATAAATTGCGCAAGCGCGTCAGAGAAGTCCTGAAGATGGTCGATCTGGCGGATAAGTCCAACTCCAAGCCGGATCAGCTTTCCGGCGGTCAGCAGCAGCGTACGGCGATCGCCAGAGCTTTGGCGAAGCGTCCGATGATCATCATCGCAGATGAGCCGACCGGCAATCTCGACCCGCAGATGACGGATGAAATGATCTCGCTGCTGGAGAAGATCAACGAAGAAGAAAAGACGACCATCATCGTGGTCACCCATGAAGTGACGACCGTGCAGAACCATCCAAAACGGACCATCCGTATCGAAGAAGGGCACGTGGTCAGCGATTCGTTCTATCTGAAGGACAACGCGTTAAAGAAAGAGACCGCGAAAGAAAAGAAAGAAGCGGTTCCGGAAGAAGCAGCCGTTGCGGAAACGGCGAAAGAAGAAGCCAAGGAAGATGTTCCGGTACAAGAGACTGCCGCAGCAGAAGTAGAGACGTTCACTGAGGAAACGCTTTCCGAAGGACCGCTCATGGATGAGCCTGCGGAACGGGAAACGGTGAAAGAAGAAACGGCTTTTGAAGAAACAGCTGAACAGGAAGCAGAAACGGTTACGGAAGAAACCGTTACGGAAACAGCAAAAGAGGAAGTGCCTATTGTGGCAACCGAAATAAAAGAACCTGTCATTTCACAGGAAACCGTTACACCGACTGAAGATACGGTCCGTGTGGCTTTTAATACAGAGGCAACGGCAGCTGAAAGCAAGCTGGAAAATTCCTATGAAGAAGTCAAACGAAGGATCGAAGAATCCCTTGCCCAGGCAAGGATCCTGGTGGAACAGGAGGATCTTCTGATCGAAGACTATACCGGAGCCGTTCCTGTACTGAACGAAGAAACAGGAGTCGCTGTCCCGTCGTCTGATTCTACGGAGGGCAAATCATGAAGATCATCCGTCGTTTTTTCCGTCATATCAGAGAAGGTTTTATCGGAGTAAAACGTCATTTCGCGATGGCGGTTTCCAGCGCTTCGGCGATCACGATCACGTTGCTGCTGGTAGGAGCGTTTGCGATTTTTGCCTTGAATATGGCATTCCTGACCCAGGAGATCGAACAATCCATCTCGATGGTCGCTCTGATCGATTACGATGTCGAAAACAAGACCGATATCATGGCGATGCAGACGCAGATCAAAGGCATGGATGGCATCGAACGGGTGGATTATCGGACCAAAGATCAGGAATTCGATTTTTATTGCGAGACGTATCCGGAGATGGTGGAATTTTCGGAACTGTATCGGGAAGATAACCCGTTCCATGATGCGTTCATCATTTATCTGAGCGATCCGGGCAAGCTGTCGAAGATCCGGACCGATATCATGGCGATCAAGGGGATCTCTTCGGTCGAAGACGGAGGTTCCAATACCTATACCCTGATCAGCATCTTGCAGGCGATCAGAAACATCGGAGGAATCGTCATCCTGGCTCTGCTGGCGCTGGCGGTCTATCTCATCTACAACACGATCAAGATCACGATCGCGGCAAGAAAGGACGAGATCTGGATCATGCGCAATGTCGGAGCGAGAAACGGCTATATCCGTGCACCTTTCTTGGTGGAAGGGATCATCATCGGATTGTTCGGTTCGATCATTCCGGTTGCCGTGCTGATCTATGGCTATTACCGTCTGTATACTTATACCAACGGAATCCTTGCGGGTGTCATCACCCTGGTTCCGATCATGCCTTTCGTTTTATATCTGGGCGGCGCTTTGCTGGCGGTCGGCGTGATCGTCGGCTTCATCGGTTCGTATATTTCCGTCTGCCGTTTTCTGGGAGTGGTCAGATGATATTCAAGAAAACACTATGCATCCTTCTGGCTTGTTTCCTGTGTATGCCAATCTTTGCGGATACACGTTTTATTTTGGCCGAGGATGACGAGGAAGAGGAGAAGTCCGACTACGAGAAGTGTGTCGTAGACAAAGACAGAGCAGCCTGTTCGGCGATCGCTCAGAATACCCAGAACAACATCAAGGAGATCGAGGAACAGATCGCCAATGCCAAGGCGGACCATGAGAAAGCGACGGCTCTGGCGCGTGAATATGCGCAGAAAGCCCAAAGCATGCAGGCTCAGATCGACAAGCTTGCGAAAGAGATCGATGAACTGAAAGAGAAGATCACGGTCCTGGAGGTCCAGATCGAACAGAACGAACAGAAGGTCGATGCCCTGAACAGCCGGGTCCGTTCGCGGATGGTACAGACGCAGAAGACCATGCATTTCAACGGCTATCTGGAGTTCATCCTGGGTTCGAAATCCTTCGCGGATATGCTTTCGAGAGTCTATGGCGTCGAAGCGATCGTCTCCAAGGACCAGAACGACAGAGTGGCTCTGCTGGATGTGATCCAGCAACTGAGCAGCGACAAAGCGGAACTGGATGAAGCGAAAGTGACGCTGGATGCCAACTATCAGGAGATTGTTGCCAGACAGGCGGAACTGCTTGCCATGCAGGAGTTCTATGAAGAAGAAGAAGCCAGGATACAGAACGAACTGGATGAGATGACGGAACAGCGTGACAACATCTATGAATCGTTCGAGGATCTGCAGTCTACATTGCGGGAAGTCGGCGTGACCAGTGCGGGATTCGTGGCTGCGGTGCATAATTCGACCATTGTTGCGACGGTCTGGAACTATTCTCCGGATTTCCTGGATGGCAGATGGCACCTGGGCGTCGACTATGCGGCAGGCCGCGGTACGGAGATCCATGCTCCGGCGAGCGGTATCGTCATCCGCGCGGATGACGGCTGCGGCGATCCGGGCTATCTGGGCAGCGCCTGCGGCTACTGGATCTCGGGCGGCGGCAATCAGGTCTATATGATGTGCGAGGTCAACGGCAAGGTCTATGGCATCATCTTTTTCCATCTGAACCGGGTGGATGTATCTTATGGCGACTATCTGTTGCAGGATGATGTGATCGGTACGGTAGGCTCGTCCGGTTCTTCGACCGGTCCGCATTGCCATATCGAGATGTATTATCTTGGCAGCGGCTATTTGATGGATTATGTGGCGATGGGCTGGAACGCGACGTTCTCGGTAGGAAGGGGAGCGACGGCTTACAATAACCGCTGTTACTATGACGACGGATCGTTCCGTCAGGGTGCTCCATGCATCCTGAATCCGGAATGGTATCTGCCTTGAGGATAAACTATGGAAGAAAACAACGAGTATTATTTTGATTTAAAGAAAGTTCCTTTGAAATCGGAACGGGAAGAGAGAAAGAAGAAACGCTGGAAGATCTTTTTCACGTTCTTTCTGTGTCTGTTCTGCCTGTTGGCAGGCGTCATAGGAGGCTACTTCCTTCAGAAAGTCTCGCATCCCGCCTACGAGGCTGACAGCAAGAACACGATGGGCGAGATCGAATATCTGATGGACCGCTACTGGCTTTACAGCGGCGATTACGAGGATCTGAACAAGGAACTGGAAGACAAGGCGCTGTACGGGATGACTGCATTCGATTACGATCCGTACACGTCGTATATGTCTGCTTCAGAAATGGACAGCTTTTCCACCAGCATCAATATGAATTACGTGGGAATCGGCGTCGAGTATTCCTATATCAACGACATCGCCTTGATCAAGAAGGTCTTCAAAGATTCTCCTGCGGAAGCGGCAGGAATCGAAGCTGGCGATATCATCAAAGCGATCGACGGGGAGCCGATCGACGGTCTGACGACCGACGATATCCGGGAACGGGTCATCGGGGAAGAGGGCACGGAAGTGGTGATCAGCGTCTTAAGAGGCGGAGAGATCATCGATGTGCCGATCATCCGGGGTGCGGTGGACAGTACTGTCTATGCATTTCGGGAAAACGACTATGTCGTCCTGGAACTGAACAGTTTCGGTGTCGATTCAGGCAGCAGATGCATGACATATCTGGACCAGTGGACCGATCTGGAGAAGATCATCATCGATTTGCGCGACAATACCGGCGGCTACCAGTCTTCGGTCAAGGAAATCAGCGGATTGTTTATTGGCGACGAAGAGGTCTATCTGAGACAGAAGGATTCCAAAGGTCTGGAAACGGTCGATGTGACTTCGTGCCGGAAGACCTATGACAACTTCAAGCAGATCGTCGTGCTGATCAACGAGAATACGGCGTCCGCCGCCGAAGTGCTGGCCATCTGTCTTAAGGAACAGCACCCCAATACGACGCTGGTCGGGAAGACGACATTCGGAAAAGGCGTCATTCAGACCAACCGCATCCTGAACAATGACGGCGTACTGAAGATGACTGCCTACTACTGGTATTCGCCTAATGGCGTCTCCATTCATGGCACAGGAGTGGTTCCGGATGTGGAAGTATCCATGCCGGACGTGTACTACGAGTATTACTATGATTTGGAAGAAGATGAGAAATTCGAATATGATTCTGTCGGGACGGCGGTACGGACGGCAGAAATGGCTTTGGATTATCTGGATTATGAAGTAGACCGCACGGATGGCTATTTCGATCAAAGCTTCGCGAAGGCATTGGCTGCTTTCAAAGCCGACAATCATCTGGAAAGCGATTCCGTACTCGATGCCATCACGTTTGAGACGATCATTTCGGAAGTCAATCGGGAAATGGCAAACAACGTTGAAAAAGATGCGCAGATGAATGCCGCAAAGGAAGTGTTACGTGGAAATTAAGGTCAACAGCCAGTCCAGCATCAGGATAGAGACGGATAAAGTCATATATTTCGATCCTTATCAGATCAAGGAAGAAACGCATGATGCGGATATCATTTTCATTACCCATGACCATCCGGATCATTTTTCCATCGAAGATATCACGAAAGTCGAGAAAGAAGATACCGTATATGTGATTCCCGATTGCATGTACAACCTTCTGGGCGGAGAGAACGTGATCACGCTGAATCCCCATGAGAAGACGGAAGTGGAAGGATTTGAGACGGTCACGTTGCCTTCCTACAACGTCCGTTCCGGTTTCCATCCGAAGGATAAGGGCTATCTGGGCTACATCGTAACGATCGAAGGCAGGCGGGTCTATGTCGCAGGAGACTGCGATGTGAACGAGGATAACAGAAAGGTCCGTTGCGATATCGCGTGTGTTCCGATTGGCGGAAAATTTACCATGGATATCGAGGATGCCGCAAAGCTCATCAACGAGATCCATCCGGAAACCGTCATTCCTACCCATTACGGTTCTTTTGTCGGGGGCAGGGATGCAGGTAGACAGTTCAAAGAACTGATTGGTGAAGGTATCAAAGTAGAACTGCTGCTGGATGAGAACTGAAGATATTGGAATTGACTGACGAAAATGTTAAGATAATAGCGTGGTCTTCAAGAGTAGTAGTCCTGAAACTGCTTCAGAGAGCTGACGAGTGGTGGAAATCAGTGCAGGGAATGGATGAACTCGCTTGAACAGATAGATCAAACGTAAGATCTGCGATAAAGGTCAAAAGTGAAAAATAAAGGTGGTACCGCGCGAAAGCGCCCTTGGATCACCTTTTTATTTTAAGGAGCTAGCTATGAGTGTATTTGATTTTAAACGTATCGAGAAGAAGTGGCAGAAGCACTGGGAAGAGAACGAGACCTATAAGACGGATCTCCATGATTTTTCCAAACCGAAATTCTATGCGCTGGATATGTTTCCGTATCCATCCGGCGTCGGTCTGCATGCCGGGCATCCGGAAGGCTATACCGCGACCGATGTCGTGAGCCGTTACAAGAGGATGAAAGGCTTCAACGTCCTGCATCCGATGGGTTTCGACTCGTTCGGTCTGCCTGCCGAGCAGTATGCGATCCAGACCGGAAATCATCCGGCGATCTTTACGGAAAAGAACATCGAACATTTTACCGAACAGCTGAAAACGCTGGGCTTTTCCTATGACTGGTCCAAGGTCGTATCGACCAGCGATCCCGCTTATTACAAGTGGACGCAATGGATCTTCAAGCAGCTTTTCCTGGACGGCTATGCCAAGTGCATCGAGATGCCGGTAAACTGGTGCGAGGAACTGGGCTGCGTCCTGGCAAACGACGAGGTCATCAACGGAAAGTCCGAACGGGGAGGCTATCCGGTGGTACGCAAGAATATGAAGCAGTGGATCATCGATATTCCTGCATATGCGGAGAGGCTGCTGGAGAATCTGGATACGATCGACTGGCCGGAATCGACCAAAGAGATACAGCGCAACTGGATCGGCAAGTCCATCGGTGCGCAGATCGATTTCAAGGTCGATGGTACGGATGAGAAATTCACGGTCTTTACGACCCGTTCCGATACGCTGTTTGGAGCGACATACTGCGTCCTTTCGCCGGAACATCCGCTGGTTGACAGAATCACGACTGACGAGAAAAAAGCCGAAGTCTCTGCCTACAAGGAAGCCTGTGCATCGAAGTCGGAAATGGAACGCACCGAGCTGAACAAAGACAAGACCGGCGTCTTCACCGGCGCCTATGCGATCAATCCTGTCAATGGCAAGAAGATCCCGATCTGGATCTCCGACTATGTTCTGATGACGTATGGAACCGGCGCGATCATGGCGGTCCCTGCCCATGATGAAAGGGACTATGACTTTGCGAAGAAGTTCGGTATCGACATCATTCAGGTCCTGGAAGGCGGAGACATCTCCAAAGAGGCATTTACGGGGGATGGAACGCATATCAATTCGGATTTCCTCAACGGTCTGGACAAACAGGAAGCCCTGGACAAGATGAACGACTGGCTGGTGGAACAGGGGATCGGCGAGAAGAAAGTCAACTATAAGCTGAGAGAATGGATCTTTGCCCGTCAGCGCTACTGGGGCGAACCGATTCCGATCATCCACTACGAGGACGGCACCATCGGCGTACTGGCGGATGAAGATCTTCCTTTGATCCTGCCAGAACTCTCCGATTACGGTCCATCCAAAACCGGAGCTCCTCTGGACAAAGCGACCGAATGGGTCAACGTGGAATACGATGGAAAGAAAGGAAAGAGAGAAACTTCGACGATGCCCGGTTCCGCCGGTTCTTCGTGGTATTTCCTGAGATACATCGATCCGCACAACGACAAGGAATTTGCGGATCAGGAACTGCTGAAGCACTGGATGCCGGTGGATCTTTATGTAGGCGGTCCGGAACATGCGGTGGGACATCTGCTTTATGCGCGCATGTGGAACAACTATCTTTATGACAAGGGACTTTCGCCGGTGGCGGAACCGTTCCAGAAACTGGTGCACCAGGGTTACATCCTCGGCTCCAACGGCATTAAGATGGGCAAGCGCTATCCGGAATATGTGGTCAATCCGAGCGATATCGTCGAACAGTATGGCGCCGATACGCTGAGATTGTATGAGATGTTCATGGGACCGCTGGAGGCAGACAAGCCTTGGTCGACCCAGGGCATCGAAGGCGCGCATCGCTGGCTGGAAAGAGTCTGGCGTTTCATGATCGAGCAGAAAGACAAGCTCACGGATGAAAACGATGGCGCATTGGATTATTCTTACAACTTCCTGGTCAAGAAAGTTTCGGAAGATATCGAAAACCTGCGTCTGAATACTGCGATCTCGCAGATGATGATCTTCGTCAACGACTGCTATAAGGAAGGGAAAGTCTGCAAGGCATATGCGGTGGATTTCATCCAGATGCTGTCGGTATTCGCTCCGCATCTCTGTGCGGAAATGTACGAGATCCTGACCGGCAGAACGGATCTGGAGAGCCGTCCCTGGCCGGAATATGATCCTGCCAAACTGGAAGTCGCGGAAATGGAAATCGCCGTACAGGTCAACGGAAAGCTGCGCGGGAAGTTCATGATCCATAGCGATGCGACGGAAGAAGAAATGTACGAAGCGGCCTTGCAGGTCGAAAATGTGCAGAAATACATCGAAGGGCACGAGATCAGGAAGCATTTCGTCATCAAGGGCAAGATCGTCAATATCGTCATCTGATTTATCACAAAGCTTTCATATTCATTGCTTACAATGAAACTATGGAAAAGACAAATGTATTGCTATTGTTGACGCCAAAAAAAGAAGTTGCATATTTAGATGAAAAAATGAATGCCCGGCAGGCCATGGAGAAGATGAGAGCCCATGGCTACCGGATCATACCCTTGATTTCCAGACACGGCGAATATCTGGGAACCATTTCGGAAGGCGATATCCTGTGGCATATCGTCAATGAGAAAGAATTCTCCCTGGAGAAGCTGGAAGAGATCAAGGTCAAAACGCTGATACGTAACGACTATGTCACCCCGGTCAAGGTGGATGCGCATATCGATGAGCTGGTAGATGCGATCGTGGATCACAACTTCGTGCCGGTCGTCGATGACCGCGGGGTGTTCATGGGGATCGTCACAAGAAGCAAGGTTCTGCAGGAACTGTTAAAAAGTCTAAGGTGATCTATGGATCGCCTTTTTCTTGCTTTGCCAGGCCATCCTGCGCAAGGCAGATGCGTTTTTATATCTCTGAAGGTATAATGATGGTATGAAGGAAAAAGAGCGTTTTTCGCCGTTGTTTCGGCTGATATTCGGAGCAGGAGCCGTGCTGTTCGGAATCCTGTTCGTCATGTTCGTGGTGACTTCCGCCTTTACCGGAATCAGCATGTCGCTGCAGGGGATCAAGGATCTCTTTACATCGCTTTTCGTGATTTCGATCTATGTGCTGGCTGCCTTGGCGCTATTCGGTTTTTTCATGATGGCGATCTCCAGGAAAAAGGATCCGGCGGTATCCGGCAGCATGGTCGTGAAAGACAACTATCTGAAGTACGAATATACCGATCAGGATGGGAAAAAGAAAAAGAAGACCTTTTCTCTGGTCAACATCAGCAAGTATCTCGAGAGTCACGGCCAGATGAGGCTGATCGATGACTTCTATTTAAGCAAGGACGGTCATGATACGAAAGCGAACATGCGCAATCTGATGGTCGGTACCGAAGGCGGAGAAAAGAAATCGCTGGCGGCTCTGTACAACGAAGATCCCGCGCAGTATCGGCGTATCGCCATGTTTCTGGATCGCATCTCTACCCATGACGAGATCGATCTGGAATTCCGTCTGAATACGTATATTTTCCGGGACGATATGATTGAAGAAGGACAGAAACTGCAGGCGGAACTGCGTAACGGATTGAAAGGGATCGAAGACGAAGAGATCCGCAGCCGCATGATCGGGACGATACAGGAACTTCAGAAAACGGAAGAACTGCTGGAGGGATCCGGATCTGACGACAGGCTGCGCAAGCTGTATACGCGCTACCTGCCGATGCTGATGGAGATCCTGGGGACCTATAGCAGTCTGGATCGCAACGATCAGGATCTGAAACGGAAAGAGAAGGCGAGGAACGAACTGATGGAAACGTTCGATCTGATCCTTGCCGCATTCGCTTCGTTGAATGATGAGAAAGAAAAAGAAGAGTTCGATCGTCTGGAAGCGGCTTCCGAAACGCTGGAGCAGCTGCTGCAGACGGGACATGAGGAGGTAAAGAATGGCTGATTTATTTACACAGGTAAAAACGGTAAATGTTTTCCGCAATGGCGCGGAAGTGATCAGGACCGGGAAGGTCGAACTGAAAGAAGGAATGCAGACGCTTTATGTGCATGGTCTGACGGGTACCGCTTCTCAGGATACGGCGCGTCTGTATATGGAAGAAGGCATCTCTTGCGCGAATCTGCGTTTTGAAGAAGCGGATCGAGAAAATGTCCGTTCCAAGCAGCTGCAGGAGAAGATCGCCTTGCTGCAGAAACAGATCGACGTCAAAGAGATGCAGCTGGCTTTGTGGCAAAGCAATGGCGATTTTACGAACCATGACAATGTCACTGCATCCGAGATCCAGGATTACATCGAGAAACTGCCGGAACGCATGGAAAAGCTGCATAAGGAAATCATCGCTTTAGGAAAAGAGATCGAGGATCTGCAGAAGAAAGCCGAAGAAGAAGTCCGGAAGGAAAGCCTGCCGGTACTGGTGGCGGATGTGACAGCGGACAGAGAAGGAAGCTATGCGTGCGAACTGCATTACCATGAGAACGCTTCCGGCTGGGATCCGGTCTATGAGATCCGTTCCGAAAACGAAGAGGAAATCGAGATCCGCATGCGCGGCGAGATCAGAGAAGATACCGATGAAGACTGGAAGGATGTGAAAGTGTCGCTGTTTACCGGAGATCCGTCGACGAACGATGTGCTTCCGGAACTGCTGCCTCTGTATCTGAATATCCGGGAGAATAACGTCAATCTGTTTAAGGCGGCCGGAAGAGGCATGGCCGCGATGTCGATGAAAGCATCCGTGGATCTGGAAGATACCATGGTCGTGGAAGAGGCGGCGGAAGCGCCGATGATGCAGATCGAAACGCAGGAAGCGGAAGTCCAGAACGAGGAAACGATGACCGAATACGCTTTGGCAGGCAATCGCGATATCCTGAAGGGAAACAAGGGCACGATGGCGGATCTGCAGAAATATGCGATTCCTGCAGAATACAATATCGTAACGGTTCCAAAAGCCGATCCGCATGCCTATCTGGTCGCTTCGATCAAGAGCGCGGATCTGCCTGTCCTGAATGCGGTCGAAGCAGGCATCTACCTGAAGGGACGTTATACCGGAAGCATCTATCTGGATCCGGATATGACGAAAGAGAAAGTCGATATTACCTTGGGCAAAGAAGAACGCGTTCATGTTTCTTATAAGGAACTTGCCAAGAAGAACTCTACGACCTTGCTGAAAGCGCAGAAGGTCGTCGAACATCAGTATGAGGCGAGGATCTCGAACCTGTCCGACGATGATATCACGATCCTTCTGAAGGATCAGCTTCCGGTTTCCCAGAACAAGGAGATCACGGTCGAAGCGCTGGATCTTGGCGGAGCGAAACTGGATAAGGATAACGGAACACTGGAGAAGAAGATGGATGTGAAGGCGAAGGAGACCGAAGCATATCAGTTTTCTTATAAAGTCCTTTGGCCGAAAGACAAGAGGATACAGCAGACCAGAGCATTCAAGAGGACGTTCTGTCCGGTCTGCGGTGCTCCGGTGTCGGGAAGATACTGTCCGGAATGTGGAAGCGACGTATTCGTCTGAGTATCCTTTCTTAGCGAAACATGTCAGAGATGCATCTTTGCGGGATGCATCTTTTTTGTGCACAGTTCAGCTTTTTGGGCCGTCTGTAATATAATAGAGTTATGTTTGATAGAAAACGCTTCAAGAAACAAGCCAAAGAGATGCTGAAGAAGCACTATGCGCTTCTGATGATCGCCTGTCTGATCGCTGCGCTGGTGGGCAGCAGCTATGTCTATTCGCTTTCTGCCGGTACCTATACTTCAGCGATCAACGAGGCCATGGATGTCGTGGATGCCGGCGAGACTTATATCGCGTTCCCGTCGATCGGCGACGCTCTTCATAGACTCTTCGGTCTGGATCTGAGCGGCATGGTCCAGTATAACGAAGCGGGAGAGCTGACGCAGATCGGAGCGCTGGAGCTGGGCAGACGCAAGGGGATCTTTTCATCTCTGGTCAACCGTATCAGCAATGCCCGTTTCATTTCCCTGGCGATACAGACGATCCATTCCCTGATCGTGACCAAGTCTTTCATCCTTGATTTCAACATCATTCTTGCTTCCATGATCGTTATGGGAGTCCTGGCTTTCGTCAAGCATTTCTACAGTATCGCCTATCGGAGGATCTTCCTGGAATCCTATCAGTATGACATCACGAAATCATCGCGTTTCCTTTTCCTGTTCCGAAGCAAGAAATGGCTGAAAGCCTGTACGACGATGTTTGTCGTCAATGTCTATCAGTTCCTTTGGAATTTTACGATCATCGGGGGAATCATCGCCCGATACAACTATATGTTTATCCCGTATATCGTCGCCGAGAATCCCGGAATCGACCGTACCGAGGCGATCCGGCTGTCGAGAAGAATGGTTTTCGGACATCGCTTCGAACTGTTCAAGATGAGGGCTACGTTCCTGCCGTGGATGGTCCTGGGGCGTTTCACGCTGGGCGCAACGGATGTCCTGTTTACCAACCCGTATCTGGAGGCGACGACTTGCCAGTATTATTTTGCGTTACGAAATATGGCCAAGATCTATGGTGTATCTTATGCCGACAATCTGGGCGACGACTATCTTGCCCGCAAGGCGAGCTACAAACAGATCGAGAAGACCTACGCGGATGTCATCGAAATGATGACCAACGATCTGGATGTCCGCGATCTCCAGCATGACGGTTTGCGGGGTTTTGTGGAAGACCATCTGGGGATCATCTACAGGAACGACAGGGACCAGGAGCTGTATAACGCCGCCATCGAAGAGACCGATGTGATCGACGATTACCATCAGATCCTGAATCTGAGACAGTATCCGGACCGTCTGTCGCCATATTATTCAGGAAACGATCAGGAAGGCGATCAGGTCCATTATCTGCGCCGTTATTCGCTGACATCGATCATATTGATGTTCTTTGGTTTCAGTTTCGTAGGATGGATCTGGGAAGTCCTGCTTCATATCGTGAATGACGGCCGTTTCGTCAACCGCGGCGTCATGCATGGCCCCTGGCTGCCGATCTATGGAAGCGGTGCGGTGCTGATCCTGGTGATGTTGTTCCGCTACCGGCGCAAGCCGATCCTGGAAGCTGCGCTGACGATCCTGCTGTGCGGAACGGTGGAGTATTTCGGATCATGGTATCTGGAAGTGACCAGGGGGATGAAATGGTGGGATTATTCCGGTTATTTCATCAACTTGAACGGACGCATCTGCGCCGAAGGACTGACAGTCTTTATGATCGGCGGTCTGGCTGCCGTCTATGTGCTGGCGCCGATCCTCGACAACAAGTTCAAGAAGATCATCCGTCCTTTGAAAATCGCGATCTGCATCGTGCTGACGCTGATATTTGCTTACGACATGTATTATTCGCACGACCATCCGAATACCGGAAAAGGGATCACGGATTACGACGAGGTTTCTTATCGTGTCGATGACAGAGGCAGACAATGATTGGCGTTTTTCTGCTTCCATTCATGTTTATCGTTCTGGCTATCCTGTTCAGGATCGTCCGGAATTATCTGAAGTCCATTCATCTGGACTTTGTTTCTTTTGTGGCGGCTGTTTTTCTGTTTGGCGGTCTGGCGTGCGTCGTGACAGGCTTTTTTATTCCTTCTGGAATCAGCCCGCTGCTGAGCGGAATCAAGAGAGAACTGACCCGCCTGGGTTTCTACTGGATGGGGATCATGCTGTATTTCCTGATGGGCCTGCTGCTGTGTGCATTGTGCTGCATCGTCAGCCATCGCATTCTGAAAGAACGGTATCCTTTGCAGAAAGCCAGAAACCTGACGGCGGTCTTCGTCATCATCTTTACGATCGCCATCAGTGTCACAGGCATCTGGAACGCGCATGATCTCCATGTCACGGAATACGATGTGTCGGTCGATAAGGTATCCGTCCTTGACGAGCTTGATATCGTGCTGATCGCCGATACGCATCTCGGCTACAATATCACCGTGGGGCAGGTCCGCGACATGGTCGAACGGATCAATGCGCAGAATGCGGATCTGGTTCTGATCGCGGGGGATATTTTCGATAACGAATACGAAGCGATCGAAAAACCGGAAGAGATGATCGGACTGTTTCAGCAGATCCAGAGCCGTTACGGTACCTATGCCGTCTGGGGCAACCACGACATCCAGGAAAAGATCCTCATGGGTTTTACCTTCAGCTGGATGGACAAGGAGAAGCATGTCGTAAAGGCGGATGAACGGATGCTGGATTTCGTGAAGAAAGCGGGGATCCGGATCCTGTACGACCAGTGGATCGGAATCGAAGACATTCAACTCTATGGACGTCCGGACAAGGAGAAGATCAATCTTGGAAATACGGCAAGAGCCGATGTCGGAGACTTCATGAAAGATGCCGATACGGACAGACCGATCATCATTCTCGACCACGAACCAAGCGATGCGCAGATCCTTTCGGAATACGGTGCGGACCTCTATCTCAACGGACATACCCATGCGGGACAGATGTGGCCGGGAACCTGGACCATCC
>CADBPB010000251.1 GCA_902796525.1 uncultured Erysipelotrichaceae bacterium
CTTGCGTCTGAACGGAGCTTTGTCTGTTTCGTATTTCGGTTCCAATATCCAGCACATCGAAAGATATCAGATGGCGGTCGCTTCCAGGGGACATAAACTCATCGGCGACTATGACCGCAAGATGATGGAAGCGAAGGACTATTCTCTGATCGATGAAGCGAATGAAACGATCTGCCAGATGTGCAAGGAAGAAACGCTCAAAGCATTAGGAAATGTCCTGCATGAAGCAAGCGTGCAGATGAAATGCGGCTACTCCAGAGCGGATAATTGATTTGAAAATATTTTCAATGCAAATGTATATATAGGCATAATTGTGTAAGAAACAGTCAGAGAATCATTGTTTTTTGAGGAATTATATCTTAAAATATAGAAAAGCTGTGAACAGAAGAGTAGCTTGATCGGATAGCGTAGAGAATCTTTGGCTGGTGAAAAAAGATGTGGATGATCAGGGGAAGATGGTCTGGGAGCTGCCGGTCCGATATGAGGGCCGGACGCATGCCTGCGTTACAGGGCCAGGATATGTCTGTATCCGATGAGGTGCATCTGCACGAAATAAGGTGGTAACACGATGATAAGTCGTCCTTAGGGGCGGCTTTTTTGTTTCAGGAGGAAAATATGGATACAAAAGTGAAAGAGGTGATCGGCTTGCGTCTCGGCGCAGGCGCGACGATGCCGTGATTCCGTTTCATCAGTAACAATAAGAAGGGAGAAAAACAATGAAAAAAATCGTTACATTACTGTTTGTATTACTGCTGCTCTGCGCTTGCGGAAACGGCGGTTCCGGATCAGGAGACGCTCCTGAGGAAGATAAAGTCATCACGGTGGGAGTGAACCCGGTTCCTCATGCCGAGATTCTGGAGAATGCGGTCAAGCCCGTACTGGAAGAAGCAGGCTGGAAGCTGGAAGTCGTCGTCTATCAGGATTATGTCCTGCCGAATGAAAACCTGGTGGCAGGCGAATTGGATGCGAACTATTTCCAGACTTTAGGCTACATGAATGGCCAGAACGAATCGCACGGCTGGACACTGACTGCCGTCAAGGGCGTCCATATCGAACCGATGGGTCTCTATTCCGAGAAGTACGCATCCGCAGCCGATATCCCGGATGGCGCATACATTTCCGTGCCGAACGACGAAGACAACCGTACCAGGGCACTGGAATTCCTGGTTGCGAACGGTTTCCTGAATCCTGTGGAAGGAGAACTGTCGGCCGATACGCTCAATGGGAATGCAGAGGCCAATCCGCACGGCTATCTGATCGTCGAACTGGAAGCGGCGCAGCTGCCTCTGGCGCTGGCTGACGTGGACGCTTCCGTCATCAACGGAAACTACGCGTTAGGCGCAGGCCTTCCGGCAAGCTATCCGGCACTGCTGATAGAAAGTTTCGATGCCGAAACGACGATCCGTCGTACGAACTTCATCGTAGTGCTGGAAGGAAACGAGAATTCCGAGAAGATCCAGGCACTTGTCGAAGCGATCACTTCGGATGCGGTACAGAAGTACATCGAAGACACGTACAAAGGCGCTGTCATCACTTCTTTCGTCGATCCGCAATAATATTTTTATACAACCTGAATTATTAGAAATGTTCAGTCTTTTCTGAACATTTCTCTTTCTTTGAGGTGAACATGATAAAACTGGAAAACGTTTGTAAAGACTTCGGAGATCTCAAGGTTCTTAAGGATATCACGCTGGAGATCGCGGATCATGAGATCTATGGGATCATCGGACAGAGCGGTGCGGGGAAATCGACGCTTTTAAGATGCATCAACGGTCTGGAAGAATATCAGTCCGGTCACATCTATGTCGATGACACGGAAGTGTCCGTAAAGGATCAGAAACAGCTGCATCTTCTGCAGAAGAAGATGGGAATGATCTTTCAGAATTTCAATCTGCTGGAACGGCTGGATGTCTATGACAATGTGGCGCTGCCAATGAAATTCTGGGGGATCAGTACCCGTACTCCGGAAGCGCAGGCGAAAATCTGGGAACTGATCTCGCTGGTCGGACTGGAAGACAAGATACATGCCCGTCCGAAAGAACTGTCCGGAGGACAGAAGCAGAGAGTGGCGATCGCGCGGGCTCTGGTTCTCGATCCGCAGATCCTTCTGTGCGATGAAGCGACATCCGCATTGGATCCTGCCATCACCAGAGAGATCCTGAGCCTGCTTCAGCAGATCAACAGAGATCTGGGCATCACCATCATTGTGGTGACCCATCAGATGGAAGTCGTCAAGCAGATCTGCGAGAAGGTCGCTTTCATCAAGGAAGGGCGCGTTTTGGCGATCGGCAAGCCGGAAGAGCTGTTCATCCGTCCGACCAAAGATATCAAAGCCTTCCTGCATGAAGACAGCGAACTCCTGCCGGACAATGGACTGAATATCCAGCTGTTCTTCACGGACGAAAGCTCGGATGAACCGGTCATTTCCCAGATGGCCAGAAAACTGGATATCGACTTTTCTATTTCCTGGGCAAAGCTGGAAGACTTCCGTTCCAATGTCTATGGTTCACTGGTGATCA
>CADBPB010000252.1 GCA_902796525.1 uncultured Erysipelotrichaceae bacterium
ATGCTGCCCGATCACATAAGCGATCTCTTGCGCTTCCGTCTCGATGCCTAAAGTTTCCAGATACCCCTGCAACGCTTCGATATACAATGTCTCACTATCAACGATGACGCCATCAAAATCAAAGATGATCCCTCTGACTGCGCGCATCAGGACAATCCCTTAAAAAAATGATCGATCAGAAAGTTTCTCAATTCATCGCCCGACAAAGAATCCATCTTCTCTAAAAAAGCATGATCCTTAAGGCAAGTGATCACTTGCGAAATGATCTTGATGTGTTCCGAATCATCCAGCAGCGCCAGATTGATCACATAGCGGATATCAATCTCGGTATCGACATCTGACATCGACCGGAATTTGACCGATTCAGCAAGTCTCAGCACACAAATCGCCTGTTTGATGACATACTCCTTGGAAGCGTGAGGAATTGCTACAGGACAGCTTTCGGTCAGACCTGTAGGATAATTTTCTTCTCGCTCACAGCACTTCTCATAGAACTCATCATCGACACAACCGTGTCGGTACAGCTCTTCAGCCGTCTGGCTGATTGCTTCACGCCAGTTCTGAGCGTGTCCTTCTATTACATATAATCCGTTCATTTTTCTTCACTCTTAATGTCGTTTTGACTTTTCCTGTTTCTGGGACCGGATACGCGCTCGATCCTGATGTATTTTTTCTTTCCGACTTCTTTTAAGATCTCGTTAGCATCTTCCGTAGTAAATATGTTGGGTATGCTGAAGACGGTTTTCTTGCGATCTCTCATCTGGAAGCGGATCCTCAAAGCCGGATGATACTCGATCAAAGCGATATTCTCGTATCTGATATGACGGATATCGGCCAAGCCATCCCAGAAAAAAATCTCGTTTTCTCTGAGCTGCAACCTGGCGTTGATCCCTCTGGTCACATATAGAAGCGATAAGACCGTGCCTCCGACAAGGAAAGCCATGGAATATCTGTTTGCCGTGAAGGCGCTTATATCTTCCGTCATAAACAGATAGGCCATAGCGGCCAGAAGCACCAATCCAAAGAAGGCGTATCTGACCGCCAGGTCTTTTTTACATCTGTAATTCTTCATGCGATCTGAAACAGATCTTTTACCAAGCTCCAAGCACTTTCGTGATCAGACCGACAATGAGATTCTGCAGTTCCCAGACACCGGAACCGGTGATCAGACCGGCTGATGCGGTAACGGAACCGGATTCAACTGCCAACATCGTTGCCAGAGGAGCCATGACACTCTTCAGTTCATAGAAAACTAAGGTCATAACCAGAGATGAAACGAAGGTCTTGAAGAAATCGCCTTTCGCAAACAAAGCACAGGCACAAGTCGTATAGCACAATGAGCCGAGACCTGCGACTGGGAAGAAATTGACACCTGGAACGAATGCCAGAGCCAGAGCGAACGGAATCATGATGACAGCTATTTCGATACCTACTTCATCACCAAGGCAGAGCGCTTCATCCATACCGATATAGATATCGTAGTCGTCGCCGAGCTTGTTTTTGAAGTATTTCCTTGCTTCATTGGAAATCGGAACCAGACCTTCCATCAGCAAGCTGACCGTCTTAGGTACCAGGATGATGCAAGCGGTCAAAGTGACAGCCATCTTCAAAGCAGTCTTAACATCGCATCTGGTAACAGCCGCCAGCAGCAAGCCGCAGAAGAACGTGATGACACCGCTATCGCCGATCGAACCGAACTTCTCGCTCAGCATTTTATTGTTCATCTTGATCTTGTTCAGGCCAGGAATGAATTCGATGATCTTGACAACGATAATGTTGACCAGCCAGATGCAGTAAGCATCGGAGTTACAGCAGGTCGTGCCAGGCAGATCATAATATTCCTGCCAGTAAGGCGCGATCCAGTCGCCGCATTTCAAAATGACAGCAAGCGTGATCAAAGCAATAACAATACCAAGAATCGCCGAGACAGCGGTACCCAGGTTCAATCTGATGCCGAGGTAATAAACCATAGCAGCAGTAAGAATGAAATGCCAGTAGTTCCAGACATCGACGTCCATCGTCTTCGTGAATTTCACTTTGATCAGGATGTAGTTCAGGATCATTCCTAACGGAACGATAGCGATGGAGAACGGCGTAGACCACGCAATAGCAGAGATGCCTTCCCATCCGATATCGGTTGCAATAAAGCCGCTACCCATATCGGAATAATGTGCAACTGCCGGAGCCAATGCGCCTACCAGCGTTCCGATGACCAGATCGATACCGATCAGACCGGCACCGATACGTAAGCCGTTCTTGAAAGAATCAAAGAATTTCATCTTGAAGAACATGCCCATGATAGCGATCAGGAACGGAAGAAAAACTGCTCCGCCTAGACCGAGGACAAAATTGACAACATTAGATAATATTTGCATATTTCCCCTTTCTTTGAAATGCTATTTCTCGCTGTTTTTTTGATCAGCTTCCAGCAAAGCTGCTTCGACGTTTTTAATCGTTTCTTCTTCATTGATTCCACTGATCAGGCCGTCGACTCGCACGATTAATGTTTCCGAATTCTGTGCATACTTAGATGTCACAAAACACACGTCATAGTCTTTGGCATTTGCGCTAACATTCTGGATTCTATCTTTGTGAATATCAACATCAACGCCAACATTCTTGGCGATTTTGAGAATCTCCTCTGCAGCATAACTGCTTGTAGCGATTCCAGAACCGCAGGCTATTAAAACTTTAACCATATGCCTCCTTTCTTATCTGTACAGATCTTCTAATTTTACTGTATGATAAAGAAACTGCTAATTTAAGTCTTAGTTTTTTCAAAAAAAATGAAAAGATTTTATATCATATACCGAGAAAAGCTGCCAGCCATTCAAAAACATTCAAATATTTTTAAAACAAGTTCCAAATCTATAACAAAAAAAGACAGCCTTGCGACTGTCTTGCTGTGTTACTTATTCTGATCCAATCAGTTGGAGGAAGAACTGCTTCCGGAACCGACGTTGACGCTTGAAGATGAATGAGGCATATAAGGAATCAGCTTCTGTGCCATATCCTGTGCCGTCAGCGTCTGCAGCCATACCTTGCCCGGACCGGTCAGTGTCGTCAGGAACAGGCCCTGTCCGCCAAAGAAGATGTTCTTGAAACCTTTGACCGACTCGACATCGTAAGTCACCGTTCCTTCGAACAGAGCGACATGTCCGGTCTCGACTTTGATCTGCTCGCCAGGTGCCAGATCCATTTCCACGACGGAACCGTCGATCTCTGCCAGGACGGAACCCTGACCCGTGAATTTCTGTAAGACGAATCCTTCGCCGCCTAACAAGCCTGCCCAGAAGTTGGAGTTGACTGTCGCATCGATGAC
>CADBPB010000253.1 GCA_902796525.1 uncultured Erysipelotrichaceae bacterium
CCTCTATTTCAACTTATCGTGTTTCCTGCCAAAAAGCAATCTTAAAGAAGAGAAGGAGCTTTGTTATAATGAAAGTATGGAATATGTTTTAAAAGACAGATGGCTGGAGATTTCGGTCGATTCCCTGTTCGTAGAAACGATACAGGATTTTTTTGACAGCTACATCCCTTCCAAAAAGATACAGCACCTGCTGATTCAGAACAAGCAGATCCTTCTTGACGGCAATCCGGTGAAGCGGGAAGATCCGATCGTCGGACTTGTTTTGCGTATCTGTCTCTATCCGGAAACGTATGCTTACGAATCGAACGGATTGAAACTGGACGTGGTCTATGAAGACGAGATCCTGCTTGCGGTGAATAAGCCGAAAGACCTTCTGGTCCACAGCGACGGAGGCAATGAAATGACGCTGACGTCCATGGTGGAATCCTATTTTGCGGACCGCAACTGGATCAGCGCGTACCCGTTGCATCGCCTGGACAAAGATACCAGCGGTCTGGTCCTTTTCAGCAAGTCTCCCGTCTTTCAGCCTCTGCTGGATCAGTACATCATGCATAAGCAGATCCGCAGAAACTATTACGCTTTCGTGAAAGGCATCATGGAAGAAGGAAAGATCCTGACCATCAGCAAGCCTTTAGGCAAAGACCGTCACGATCCTCACAAACGGGTCATTACGCCTTCCGGTCAGGAAGCCATCACCAAGGTCGATTGCCTTGGCAATAATAAGAAAGACAACTACAGCGTTCTGCTTTGCGGCATACAGACCGGACGGACGCATCAGATCCGGGTGCATCTTTCCAGCGAAGGCTATCCGATCCTGAACGACCGGTTGTATGGCGTCGATTCATCACTGTGCAAACGGATGGGTCTGTTTGCGGAAAGCATCGAGATGTATCATCCGTTAAAGGAAGACAACATCGAAATCGAATGCGATCTGCCGAAAGACCTTGACCAGTTGTACCGGGGAGTTCTGAAATGAAGACGAACGCGATGCGCATGCTGGATAAAGCCAAAATAGACTATGAAGTTCTGGAATACGATCTGGACAAGGATCTGTTTTCCGGAGAAAATGTTTCCGATCTGCTGGGACTGAGCTATGCCGAGTGCTACAAGACCCTGGCTCTGAAACACGACCATGACATCTACATCTGCGTCATCAGCGTCAAGGATGAGGTGGATCTCAAGAAATGCGCTTCCGCTTTGAATGTCAAGAACCTGGAAATGGTCCATGTGAAAGACCTGCTGAAGAGCGTCGGCTATGAACGCGGCAGCGTGACGCCGATCGGAGTCAAAAAGAACAGCGGGATCGTTTTCGACAAGGAGGTCCTGAATCATGAAAGGATCGAGATCAGCGCAGGAGCTTATGGAGCGGGTCTGAAAGTAAATCGCGATGAACTGCTGAAGTACCTGGATGCGAAAGTGCTGGATATCGTAAAGGATGAGAATGATGAAATATGATGCGATCATCGTAGCCTCCGGCAAGGGCGACCGGGCCGGACTGGGCTTTAATAAAGTATTCTATCGGATGAAGGACGGCATGACCGTGCTGGATCACTCCCTGGTTTTATTCATAAAAGATGAGGATTGCCAGAAGATCATCGTCGTGACAAACGACGGGGATAAGGACGGATTGCTTTCGCATGAGAAGGTCGTCGTCGTCAAAGGCGGAGAACGCCGTCAGGATTCGGTCAGGAACGGCCTGGATGCGGCAGAGAGTCCGTATGTTTTCGTTCATGACGGAGCGCGGCCTTTCCTGCAGGAAGACAATATCGAAGCATTGAAAGAAAAACTGCAGGAATGCGATGCCGCCGTCCTGGGACATGTCGCCGTTGATACGATCAAGATCCTGGAAGGAGAGCGGATCGTGCGAACGGTAGATCGCAATACGATCTTTATTGCCGAAACGCCGCAGGCATTCAGAACCGATCTTCTGAAAGACTGCTACAGACGCTGCGAAGATGTTCTGTTCACCGATGATAGTTCTCTGGCAGAATCGCTTGGCTTTGAAGTCAGAGCGGTCTTCAACACGCACGACAACCGCAAGCTGACGGTCGTTGACGATTTCAAGGACTTATGATCAAAGAGGTCATCGTTGTCGAAGGAAAGAACGATACCAGACGGCTGCAGTCTTTTTTTGAAGTGGAAACGATCGAGACGCATGGTCTGGCTTTGAAGAAAGAAACGGTCGATTTCATCCGCAAAGTGAATGAAGAACGGGGCATCATCCTGTTTCTCGATCCTGATCATCCGGGAGAGAAGATCAGGAACACATTGAACCGGGAGATCTCTGGCCTGAAGAATGCGTTCATTCTGAAAGAAGACGGCAGGGCGAAGAAGAAAGTGGGCATCGAGCACGCTTCCAGAGAAGTGTTGCAGGAAGCATTGGAAAACCTGCTGACTTACGGTGAAGAGAAGGAAACGCTGAGTCGGGAAGAATACTACCGGCTTGGCCTGAACGGACAGGAGGATTCTGTCCGGAAAAGAGAACAGATCGCCAAAGCCTTCCATACCGGAAG
>CADBPB010000254.1 GCA_902796525.1 uncultured Erysipelotrichaceae bacterium
CCACGACCGGCGTCCTGATTCCTTTCTGCTTGATTGCCTGAATCTTAGCTGCCAAAGCATCGGACAGTTTCGCCGATTTCCCGGTCTTGCCATCGGTGGATCGCTGGAAGATATAGCCTTGGGTTTCTTCCAGGCGTTTCATCTCGTCTTCTTCTGCCGACAAGGAAGAGAAAGTAATGACTTGCATATCTCTGTTCTCGGGACTGTGCTTCAGCTGTTCATTCAATGCTTCATCGGCATCCGGTGACAGCAGGTAGGATACTCCGCTCTCCTGTGCCTGTTTCACATAGGCATCTACGCCCATCTCTTCGATGAACGAACGGTATGCCATCAGTTCGATCTTCAGGGAAGGATAGATCTCTTTCGTTTTCCTGATATCTTCAAAGAAACGCCGATGATCGCTAACTGAAAGGATCCTGGCCATGGAATCGCGGATCACCGGTCCATCCAGAACGGGATCTTCGACCGGTACGGCGATCTCGATGATATCGCAGTGATGCCTGATGTAAGTTGCCAGAATGTCCTCTTGCGTAAACAAGGGATCGTCCAGAGGATAATATAACAGTAAATGTCTCATAGTTGAAAAAAGGAAGCGGGACGAGCCCGCCTCCGATTAAGGGTATGATAGAGGGGTTAACCTATGATACCTAATGCGCCAAGCACGAAGCTGATCAGCATCGTCGCAAACAGGACGGTGGTCATCTTGGTGCCCTTGTTCAAAGCTCTCATGACCAGAGCGATGACACAAAGCGGAACGATGCCCAGGAAGATCGCATCCAGCATTTGGGTCTGGATATTGATCAGGGATTCGCCGACATTGAATTCGAAGATCAGTTTCGTCGTAACGGTTCCGGCAGCCATCGCACCGATAACGGTACAGCCGACGATACCCGCACCAGCCATGATCTGCTGGAACACGCCATTGCTCATGACTTTCATGATCGCATCTTTACCAAGACGGTAGCCCTGGAAGAACAGATAGCGCGATGCAAGCAGGCAGGCGCCGCAGCACACGACCGCGAACAGGATCGGACCCAGGATATTGCCCTGTAGACCGAGGTTGACGCCGATCGACAGGAAGATCGGAACGAAAGCGCCTTGGATCAGGGAATCGCCGATACCGGCAAACGGACCCATCAGGGAAGATTTGATCTTGGTGATGTCTTCCGGCTTGATGTCTTCGCCTTTGGCACGGTCTTCTTCCATGGCAATGATCGTACCCATGATCATCGAACCGATATGCGGCTCGGTATTGAAGAACTGCAAGTGTTTTTCGATCTCTCTGCCCTGTTCTTCCTTGCTGTCATAGAACTTGGAAATCGGGATGCGCATCATATGGGCAACGCCGCTTCCCATCATTTTTGCATAGTTGTATCCGCAGGCACAGTGCTGCATCCAGGACAGCCAGCAAAGATTCAGATCAGCATCAGTCATCGTATATTTTGTGCTAGCCATTGTTATTCTCCCTTTCTAGCCGGAATACCGACTCCGAAGATCGCGATCACGGCAACGATCACCGCAAAGATCGCCAGGACGATCATATTGACATGATAGTAGATCGTCAGGACATAGCCGATCACAAAGAACGGAAGCGTATATCTGTTCATAATCGATTTCAGGATCAGACAGATACCGACAGCCGGCAATGTGACGGCGATCGCCGTAAAGCCTCTGGTGACCCAGGCAGGCAGGTTGCCTAAGATATTCGCAACCGGTTCCGCTCCATACAGGCAAGCCAAAGTGATAGGCAGTCCATACAGCAGATAGAAGAGGATCTGCGGCGGAACGATGTACCAGAATTTCATGGCTTTCCAATCCGCTTTCACAGCGGCAGCTTCCATCTTCGGGACGAACGCGGAGTTGACGCTCATCCACAGGGTGTAACCGAAGTTGGCTACGACACCCAGGATGGTTCCCAGAACGACCGCTTCTTCGACCGAAGCATTACTTGCCAAAGCAAGCGCAGTGCCTAAGGTGCCGGCAACCGTCGGGTCAGCAGAACGTGCACCGCCGACATCGGTCCAGCCCAGATAAACCAGGTTGATGTTGGCGCCGATGATCACGCCTTCCACAGGCCTTCCCATGATCAATCCGACGACCAGGCCCGCGACCAGCGGTCTGCCCAGCACGAACTGACCCTGAGTCAGAATGTAATACTTGGAGTTGATCACATAGTGACATAATCCAATCAGGATTGCTTGAAATACAGTCATTGTATTCCCCTTTCTTATGATTTGTTTGCGATCCGGACACTAGTAGTCCGTATCATTTCTATTAGCGCAGGCACTGCAGTTTGCCTGTGTTAATCCTTATTTCGCCAGTTTGGAAACGGAAATGCC
>CADBPB010000255.1 GCA_902796525.1 uncultured Erysipelotrichaceae bacterium
CTGATGAGCTGCATCAAATACAACAATGCGACGATGGCGAATTCCTATGGATTGTCGGTCTATTTCCCATACCGTTCATCGAAGTATGTGAATACGGTCCTGAATACGTATAAGAATATCGATATGAACGCGGACTATGCCGATGTCGTCAGGAGCTTCGCTTCCTATCAGACGGCAGGTCAGGTGTCTTCCGGCGGTTCGCATAACGCGTACCAGTCGTTCAACTCCTACGGTTCCGGTTACGGAAACCAGACCAACTCGTATGACTACTATTACGATCAGCAGAGCGGCATATCGACCCTGTTCGATCTGCTGGATCTGTTCATGGGAGGCGGCTATTCGACGACAGACAGCTATTCCAGCTACTATGCGGATGATCTCGTCGATCTGCTGTTTGGCAGAACGGTCGATCGCAATATGGTCGACTACATCGTAGAGAATCACTTCGATGCGGATCTTACCTGGAAGAATGGAAAGATCGCTTTGACGGAAGATCAGTGGTCGATGATCGATGATCTGAAGCTGAATGTCTTTGTCAAGGATGAAGACGGCTATATCGATCTGGGCAGGGATAACGTGTTCAGCGTCGGCAAGGATGGCAGTCTTGTGGCGGATACGGAGTTCTACTGGCTGGCTGCTTCCATCGATCAGGAAAACTGGCAGGTCGTTCCTTACTACTACATGTACAGCGTCGCGGATGGCGATAAACTGACATCTTACGGACGCATTCCTGTACTGCTGAATGACAAGTATGCGAATCTGATGGTGACCATCGATAACGATGGCGTCGCAACGGTTTCCGGTATCAATTACGACTACAAGGAGGAAACGGATGTCGTTGCCAAGAGCCAGGTGATCAAGCCGGACGAGGAAGAAGATATATTCATCTACGACCTGATGCCAGGCGATACGATCAGGTTCGTCTGCGATCATTATGATCCGGATGGCAATTTCTCGGATACCTATATCCTGGGTGATGAGATCGTTGTCGCGGAAGACCTGTATCTGGGCGATGTCGGGATCGATGATTATGATCTTGTCGCGACATATCAGATCACCGATATCTATGGCCAGTCCTACTGGACGACGCCGATCGAAAGATAAAAGATCTTGCATTAGTTATATGTGATTGTTGCGGTCATGTGAAAACATGACCGCTTTTCTATAAGAGACTTTGGAAATACCGGAAGCGGTACAGTAAGCCGAGTACGGTCTCCGGTCCGTTGCCAGAGCTGTCCGCATCCTTTTATTTCGACTGTCATATGCTTTATAATATACGTGAACATTCCGTATGAAATTAAAGAAACTGTTTCACAATCCTTATTTCATGATCGTTGCGACATATGTGCTGGCTCATGTTTTCTTGCTGCTTCTAAGCGGCTGCTGGTGGGATGACTGGACATTCATGACTCATAATACGGATTATATCGCGGCTGTTGCGAAGCAATCCGGACGTCCGGAATGGAATCTGCTGGTGCCTCTGTGCTGGTCTTTGCCTAACAACGGACGCATCCTTATATTTTTCTTGTATCTGTGCGATGCTGTGTTCGTTTATCGCATGCTGAAGGATTCCGAATTATTCAGCGAGGAAGATAGTCTGATCATTGCATTACTGTTTTGTGCCGTGCCGGTCGATGAGGCAAGACTTCTTATTTCTAATTTTGCTTATTCGGTAGGACTGTTTTTCTTTTATCTGTCTTTCATGCTGTTTGTCAGGTGGAACAAGAAAGAAAAAGGTCGGAAAAAAAATATCTGTCGGGTCATGCTTCTTGGCCTGTTCTATCTGTCTTTTATCCTGAATTCCGTACTGGCTTACTACTATATCGTCATCGCTTATCTATTCGTGCTGGAACTGAAGAAATCATCGGAGGAGCGATTCTGGAAAAAAGTCTTCCCGGCTGTGAAAGAAGTCGTCCTGCATTATTTTGATTACTGCATCCTGCCTTTCATCTATTACGGTATGAACAAGCTGCTGTTTCCGGTTTCCGGAGCATTCGCCAACTACAACGCCGTGACGTTTTCCGGTCTGATCAGGAGTCTGATCTGTGTGCCGCTTTCGGCATTCAGAGTATTCAGCGGGATCTTGGAACAGTTTTTCTACTGTATCGATCCTGTAACGGTCCTCCTTCTTGCGGCGGTCCTGTTTTGTTTGTATCGGAAAGAATCCCGCAATATCGGCTTGTCTGTGACCCTGACGTATGGCGCTTATGGCCTCTTTGTCCTGGTGATGGGGCTGTTCCCTTATGTCATGGTACGAAAAGACGTGATCGATCTGATCGGTGTCAAAGGGCGTGATGCGATCCTTGTACCGCTTGGCTTCGCATTGACGGTCTATGCTTTGCTGACGATGATCAAAGGAAAACACCGTTATCTGGCTATCGGTACGATCCTTGTTTTTGAAATCGTCAGTTGCAATCGTCTGTATGGCGAATGGCAGAAGGATTACTACTATCAGCTTGCCATGCAAGAAAAACTGGATGACCCGGTCATTGCCGCAAACGATACATTTTTCCTGACAGATCTCAACGAATCAAAAATCAAAGGGCAGCGTTTCTACAGCTTGAGCGCAAATGCCTACAATGTTTACGGCGATGAAACGCGTCTGCTTCTTCCCAAGGTTTCCAATCTGGATCTTCTGACAGATCCGGCATTGCTTGAAGAAACAAGAAACATGCTCGATCATGCGTATATGATCAAAGACTACCGTCCCGATGATCTCTGTCTCGATGCAGTCATTGATTTCCAATGCAGTCTGAGCGATCATGAAGTTCTTAAGATGAAGTATTACGAAATGACCGATGATGAAAAGTTTATGGAAACCATCAGGAAACTCGGCTCCTTGGAAGTCTATGTCGTAGACGATGATTTTACGGCTTTATTGCTGGATGAATATCACGGCGGCAAACTGGCTGACGATAATAGCGTGTTAGAACTTTTATATGATTATTTGGATTGAGGTGTATTATGGCAGCTAAGAAAACATTACCGGTTTTGTATGTGGTGACCCCATGCTATAACGAAGAGAAGGTTCTTCCTTTGACATATCCTTTGTTTCTGAAGAAAGTGAAGGAACTCATCAAGGCGAAGATGGTATCTCCTGAAAGCAAAGTCCTGTTCGTGAATGACGGTTCGAAAGATGAAACCTGGGATATCATCACGAAGATCGCAAAAGAAAACAAAGAGATCGAAGGGATCTGTCTGAGCCGGAACCGCGGTCATCAGAATGCCGTTCTTGCCGGTCTGATGGAAGCGAAAGAGCGTTGCGACATCACCGTTTCCATCGATTGTGACGGTCAGGACGATATCGATGCGATCGATGAAATGATCCGTCGATATGCAGAAGGTTATGAAGTCGTCTATGGCGTGCGATCCAAACGGGATACGGATACGTTTTTTAAACGCTTTACGGCCGAATCTTTCTATAAACTGTTGCATATGATGGGTGCCGAAATCGTATTCAATCATGCCGACTATCGGCTTGTCTCAAGCAGGGTCCTGAACGAGTTTGAAAGTTTCCGGGAAGTCAATCTGTTCCTGAGAGGCATGTTCCCGCTTGTCGGTTTCAAGTCGACGACCGTCGCTTATGAAAGACAGGAACGGATGGCTGGCGAATCGCACTATCCTTTAAGCAAGATGCTGGCACTGGCGTTCGATGGGATCACCAGCCTTAGCATTAAGCCGATCCGTATCATTACCGGCATCGGCGTCATCGTGGCTATTATCAGTTTTGCCGGCGTGATCTATTCGATCGCTTCGTTCTTTGCCGGCAGAACCGTGCCCGGCTGGACTTCGATGACTTGCATACTGTGTTTCGTATCGGGCATCCAGCTGATTTCGTTAGGTATCATCGGCGAATATGTCGGCAAGACCTATCTGGAAACCAAACAGCGTCCGCGTTATATCATCAGCGAACGTACCTATAAGGAATAAGGGTTTTATCAAATAAACAATAAATGTTAAAATAATCTTGAAAAAGAGGTTTTTCATATGGCTAAAATACTGGTTACAGGTGCGGAAGGATTCATCGGAAGTCATCTGACGGAACTGCTGGTCAGGGAAGGTTTTGATGTCAAAGCGATGGTTCAATACAATTCATTCAACAACTGGGGCTGGATCGATACGTTCGATCCGGAAATCAAAGACCGTCTGGAGATCTTTCTGGGCGATGTCAGGGATCCTAACGGCGTCAGAACGGCAATGGAAGGCTGCGATGCCGTGTTCCATCTGGCGGCACTGATTGCCATTCCTTACAGCTACCATTCTCCCGATATGTATGTCGATACCAATATCAAGGGGACTTTGAATATCCTGCAGGCTGCCAGAGACCTGAATACGGAACGGATCCTGGTCACTTCGACCAGCGAAGTCTATGGAACGGCTCAGTATGTCCCGATCGATGAGAAACACCCATACCAGGGACAGTCGCCATACAGCGCCACCAAAATAGGCGCAGACCGTCTGGCGGAATCATTCTACCGCAGCTTCAACCTTCCGGTCACGATCGTTCGGCGGTTCAATACCTATGGTCCGAGACAGTCCGCGAGAGCGGTCATCCCGACGATCATCACCCAGCTGCTGGCGGGAAAGA
>CADBPB010000256.1 GCA_902796525.1 uncultured Erysipelotrichaceae bacterium
AAGAAGGAAGCGTTGTTACCGGATACGACGCTGTATCTGACGAAGCGGATGTTCATCGTATGATTTCCGTCTTCCATGCAGGTATACAGGATCTCTCCCGGTTCTTCCTCATCAGGTTCCGAAAGGATCTGTCCTTCGTCCCAGCTGTGAACATGATCCTCGTCTTTTACGCCGATCTCTTCATAGACCATCCTCCTGAACTCGGCAAGTGCGCTGTCATCTGCAAAGACCTTGTTCAGCGGCCGCATCAGCAGTGTGTTGTATTCGCAGGATGCGTGGAAGGTCGTCGTCATGTATTCGTTCAGCAGCACATCCGAATCGGTTTCCACTTCACTGACCGTCGTTCCCGTGCTGCCGCCTTCGCCAAACCCGTAAAGGAAGGCCGATTCATCGACGGACCAGAGGTTGTGGCTTTCGCCGTAGACCGCCATGCCAAAGAGCGGTCTGTTGACTCTCATCTGCGCTGAAGCCGGCGTGAAGATCGTGCCGGTCACCATATTGCGGATGACGACGTCTTCGAAGTCGGCACTCCTGGGCAGTGAGCTGAGATAAGTCTCAGGTTCACCGCTGAAGTAATCGCCGATGACATTCCTGCTTTTCAGTTTCAGATCGGTATCGGATGTCATCTTCTGCTGGGAAGAGAGGCTCGTGATCAGGCGCTGTTCGAATTTCGGATTGATCGCAAGGTGTTCGTTCATATACTTGTGGTCGAAGACTTCGCCGTTGCCGGCCACCAGATAGCTGATCAGCATGGCATTGGCATCGCCGACCAGGTCGGATACTGACGCGCTGTTTCCTTCGCTCGTGATGACTTCCGTATCGATGCTGCCGTCTTCGGCGGAACGGTAGGCCCGATAGGTACCACGCCTGCGCCAGTTGATCCTGGCGGTCGACTCAAAGGTGACGCGTCCGTAATCGATGACCGTATTGGTGACGTAGCAGTATCGGCCTTCACCCGTGATCGCGTTTTTCCTGTATTCGTCGATCTTGTTCAGGGCATCGCACATATAGGCAGGCACGGCAAGCTTTTCCCTGGATGTGATGAAATCGCTGCCGCCGACGATGCTGGAGGCAAAGGCGCCATAGACACCCGTCTTCAGGGTCATCTGGTTCAGGAAGTTTTCCATGTCTTCGGCGACTTCAAATTCAAAGGCGTGCGTCAGGAACATCGTCTTCATCATCGCATCGAGACCCTGGGAAGCGGAGATCAGGTGATTGCAGTATTCCCTGAACTGGGCAAGGACCTTGGTGGAGAAATCCGCCGATCCGTTGATCTTGCTGACGCCGATGCTGTAGACCAGCAGGTCTGGAACGGCATCTGCGATCTTTCTGATCTCTTCCGTTTCCGAACCGTCATAGTAGATGTTCCAGGTCTTCAGTCTGCTGTATTCCTGGTTTCTGAATGCCTCGGTCAGTTTCGCTTCGACGATAGCGGCGATATCCTCGCGGTAGGTGTCGATATTGAAGTCGATGTCGGCAGAGGTAGGAAGCAGGCTTTCATCGATGACCAGGCCTCTGTCGTATTTATTGTCGAAATCATCCGCATAGATGATATAGGGATTCGGCCTGCTGAGCTCATCCCTCTTGTGATCGTGGTCGAAACCGTTGGCTCTGACGATCTTCAGTTCATATTCCGGATCGCCCGTTCCTTCATCCGCATTTCCCGGATTGACGCATCTGAACCAGACGGCAAAGCGATACGGATCATAGACCGCATTGTCTTCCCCTTCAGGTATTTCTTCCGTGTTTTCTTCCGGAAGGACTCCTTCGCTTTCAGGGACTTCGATCTCGCTGCTCTCTTGGTTTTCTATCGCCGGCGGAAGGTTCTGTATCCATTCCTTGATGCCGTCCGTCACCATGACGTTGTACTGACGCATCAGTTCATCCATCTTGTCTTCCATGTAGTTGGCTTCAAAGTCGTGCCATGCCAGACTCATCTGGTTGGCCTTGATCGCCCTGGCGTTGAATTCGGATGTCGCCTGCATCTTCATCATGTCTTCGCTGAGCCTGTTGAGCTTGGAATCCATCTGGGTCAGCTTGTCGGTGATGTCCGCAAGCTGGACCTGTATATGTGCCAGAGCCTCCGACGTTCCATCTTTCATCAGACCGATCAGTTTCAGGAAAGAGATGCTTCCGTTGATCGGACCGACGAAACCGCCGATCGTCGAGAAGGTACCGGAGATGCCGTTGAAGATGGACTTGAGGATGCCCGCCTCCTTGTCACCCATCTCGATGACGTCTTTCAGCTTATCGATCGCGTCCGTGACGGACCTGATCGATTCTTCCAGTTCGTCAATGTTGACGCCCTTCTCGTCCGCATAGACGGTCCTTGAGAAAGGAAGCATCGTGTTCAGCAGCAGAGCAAAAGTCGTAATGAGGATCAGGATTTTCTTTTTCATATAAATTCTCCCTGTAATCAGATCAGATCGATGTGATCCGCATAGATATCGCACAGTTTTTCCTTGGCCATCCGGGCCTTCCTTGTCCACGGGCACAACATGTCGAAGGCATGGACGTCTCCTTCATAGATATCGACATCCGCTTCGACGCCTGCCCTCCTGAGATCCTCCACATAAGTCAGGGTCTCCTGATAGAAAGGCTCACCATCACATACATAAGTATAGCAGTATGGGAGCTTCGAATAGTCGCTTTCCCGGGCAGCGGAAGCATAAGGAGGGATCTCCCCCTCGACATCCTTCAGATAGTGCTTCCAGCCCCAGTGATTGCGTCTGGTATTCCAGATCTTGCCTCTGTTGTTGCGCGAGCTTTCCGTATCGAAACAGTCCAGCATCGGGTACAGCGGCAGCTGCATGGCCACCCTGATCTTTCCCATATCGCGGGCGTAGATGCATAAAGCTGCAGCCAGACCGCCGCCGGCGCTTTCGCCGCCGACGATGATCTTATCTTTATCGATGCCGAGCTCTTCCGCGTGATCCCACATGTACTCAAGCACCGCGTAGCAGTCCTGCAGGGCAGCCGGATAGGGAGCCTTGTATGCCAGGGCGTATTCCGGTGACAGGACGATCGCCCCGTGCCTTTCCGCGATCAGCTTTCCGCAGGAGACGAAGACCATCGACGCCATTCCCATCATGTAGCCGCCGCCATGGATCCACAGGATCCCCGGCAGCTTTTCTTTTCTTTCCTGCGGTTCCAGAAGGATGGTCTTCATCTTCCTCCTGCCGCGGTCTATCCATAGTGTTTTTCTTCTCATCAGAGCCGTTCTCCCAGCTCGTAGGCTTTCTTCAGATCTTCAGGGAACTTCTCTTCGAAAACTTTTTTCTTATGTTCCTCATCGAAGGAGGACATGTCGTACTTTGAATAGTCATCGACCTGCAGCGTATCGAAACACGGGAGGAACTCGATCTCGCTGTTCAAGACATTCAGCCCCCGTAAGCGTTCCTTCATCGCTGTCCGATAGCTCAGCTCGAAGTACATCTTCGATGCGTTCATCGTCAG
>CADBPB010000257.1 GCA_902796525.1 uncultured Erysipelotrichaceae bacterium
AAGGCATGCTGCCGAACATCTTTCCACCGTTCCCGGAACGGAAAGAATTCGATATCTATGCCTCGATGTTTACGGCCAAGGAAGTCGGCGGAGACTTCTATGATTTCTTCCTGGTCGATGACGATCATCTGGCCTTGGTCATTGCCGATGTTTCCGGCAAAGGCATTCCGGCCGCTTTGTTTATGATGGCCTCCAAGATCATCATCAGCAATCTTGCGACCATCGGCATCACCGATCCGGGAACCATCCTGCAGGAAGTCAACAAGCGGATCGTCCGCAACAATCCGATGGAGATGTTCGTGACGGTATGGCTGGGGATCCTGGAGATTTCGACAGGCATCCTGCGTGCTTCCAACGGCGGACACGAATATCCCTTCGTCTTGCTGAAGGATGATAAATACGGAATGTTCCGCGACCGGCACGGATTTGTCCTGGGAGGCATCGATAACAGCACATATACGACTTATGAACTGAAACTGGAAAAAGGCAACCGCATCTTCGTCTATACCGACGGAGTCACGGATGCCACCAATCAAGATAAGGAACAGTTCGGAGACCGGCGTCTCTTGCAGGCATTGAATGATAAGCCGGATGCTTCGGTCAAAGAACTGCTGAAACATGTCAAATACAGGATCGATGAATTCGTTCAGGATGCGCCGCAATTCGATGATATCACGATGCTGGCGTTACAATATAATGGAGGATCAAAGATGGAAGAATTAACGATAGAAGCGACGATCGACAATATTCCTTTCGTTACGCAATTCGTGGATGAGAAACTGAAAGCGCTGGATTGTCCTGTGAAGGCGCAGATGCAGATCGATGTCGCAATCGATGAGCTATTCAGCAATATCGCGAAGTTTGCCTATCATCCGGAAACCGGTCCGGCAACGGTAAGGGTAGAAGTGGAAAAAGATCCGATGGCAGTGATCATCACTTTTATCGACCAAGGCATGCCATATGATCCTTTGGCGAAAGATGACCCGGATGTGACGCTGGATATCGAAGACAGGATGATCGGCGGATTGGGTGTCTATCTGGTCAAGAAGACGATGGATGATGTGTCTTACGAATACAAAGACGGGCAGAATATCCTGAGAATCAAAAAGAACTTATAAGAAGGAGACAAAAGATGGAACTGATCGACGTCAAGAAACATGAGAATGAATTCGTGATCTGTCTGAAAGGACATATCGATTCTAATAATGCAGCAGGAATTGAGAAAGAAATCAGCGAAGCACGCGTGGAACAGAACGGGCTTCCTTTGGTGATCGACTGCTCCGATCTGGAATATATTTCCAGTGCGGGACTCAGGATCATTTTAAGACTGAAAAAGGAATGTGCCGACCTTAGCGTCATCAATGTACGCAGCGAGGTCTATGAGATTTTCGATATCACCGGTTTTACCCAGATGATGTCCATCAGCAAGGCGTTCCGTCAGATTTCCATCGAAGGCTGTGAGGTCATCGGACAGGGAGCCAACGGCAAGGTCTACCGGATCGATGCGGATACGATCGTCAAAGTCTATTACGATTCCGATTCTCTGCCGGATATCAAGCGTGAACGCGAACTGGCAAGGACCGCCCTGATCCTGGGCATTCCCACAGCGATCCCTTACGATGTCGTCAAAGTCGGCGACAGCTATGGTTCAGTCTATGAATTGCTGAATGCGAAATCCTTCTGCCAGCTGATCATCGAAGATCCTTCACGTATGGATGAGATCATCGGCATGTCGGTCGATCTGCTGAAAAAGATCCACGGTACTCTGGTCGATCCGGGTGTCATGCCGGAAATGAAAGACATCGTTCTGGGCTGGGCCGATTTCCTGAAACTGCATCTTCCTGAAGAAGCGGCAGCAAAACTGCGGAAACTTGTCGAAGAAGTGCCTTCCGATCTGCATATGCTGCATGGCGACTACCATGTCAAGAACGTCATGCTGCAGAATGACGAAGTGCTGCTGATCGATATGGATACCTTATGCACAGGCTATCCGATCTTTGAGTTCGCTTCGATCTTCAATGCCTATCAGGGTTATTGCGAACTGGATCATCAGAATATGATGGATTTCCTGGGTATCACTTTTGAAATGGGTGCCGAGATCTGGGATAAGACTTTAAAGCTGTATTTCAA